>DAOMWV010000063.1:0-13592 GCA_035436725.1 Hyphomicrobiaceae bacterium | reverse complement strand
GGTTTCAACCTCGGTTACACCCAGCACAAGTCGGCTTGGGAACAGCTTTACACCGACTACCAGGACTACCAGGACACGCCTCTCTTCAAGGATAGCGGCTCGATCACTGGCGGCGCGCAGATCGGCTACAACTGGCAACACTGCTCACGCGTTCTGTTCGGCCTCCAGGCCGACTTCAACAAGACCAATGCCGGTCACTTCACCGAGCATGACACCCAGTTCGGCCGCACGGACCCGAACGGCCCTCCGGGCAACACGGATTGGGGCTACATCACCATCCGCGACCATCTGAGCGCTTTCGCGACCCTTCGCGCCCGCCTCGGCATCGTGATCTCCGACCGCACGCTGATCTACGGAACCGCCGGTCTCGCCTTCGGCAAGATCGTCCACGAAGTCCGCGACATCGGCCACTGGGACGGCACGACTCCGATCGACCGTACCTATAACGGTTGGCAGAAGGGTTGGGTCGTCGGTGGCGGCTTCGAGACCGCTCTGAACGACCGCATCTCGCTCAACGGCGAAGCACTCTGGATGGATTTCGGCAAAAAGGTCCACTACGCCTTCGACCAGCCGGTGCAACCGGCTCCGATCGATCCATACGTCTTCCGTCATGGCGAAAGGAACTTCACGGCCCGCATCGGCCTGAACTTCAAGCTGCATCGTGAGGCGCCGCACGAGCCATACCAGCCGATGAAGTAATCACGGCACGCCTGTCCGGAAACACGAGCGGAGCGCGACCCTGTCGCGCTCCGTTTCGTATTGGGCGGTTCTCCGCTACGGTCTCGTGACGGAACGAAATGGAGCGGGACGATGCGCGAACATGCGATCGAGGCCGGCATCTTGTCGGTCACCTGGCGTGAGTACGGCGAACCAACCGGCTGGCCCTGCATCATGGGTCACGGCTTTCCCTACGACGTCCACGCCTACGCCGACGTCGGCCCGCATCTCGCCGCCCATGGCGCGCGCGTGATCGTGCCGTATTTGCGCGGATATGGGCCGACGCAGTTCCTCTCACCCACCACCCCGCGCTCCGGCGAGCAGGCCGTCCTTGGCGCAGATCTCCTCGCGTTCATGGACGCACTGAAGATCGACCGCGCCGTCCTCGGCGGCTACGATTGGGGCGGTCGCGCGGCCTGCATCGTCGCAGCACTCTGGCCCGAGCGCGTGACCGCACTTGTCACCGGCAACTCCTACAACATCCAGAACATCGCCAGGAGCGGCGAACCGTTGCCCGCGCGCGAGGAAGCCTCCCTCTGGTACCAGTATTACTTCCACGCCGAACGCGGCCGGACGGGCCTCGAAAGAAATCGCCGCGACATCTGCGAACTCCTCTGGCGCATGTGGTCGCCCAAGTGGAGCTTCCCGGCCGAAACCTTCGCTCTGAGTGCTGCCGCCTTCGACAATCCCGACTTTGTCGATGTCGTAATCCACTCCTATCGCCACCGCTTCGGTCTCGTCCCCGGCGATCCGGCTGCAGCCGATATCGAAGCCCGCCTTGCCGCACAGCCGCCGATCTCCGTCCCGACGATCGCGATCGACGGCGACAGCGACGGTGTGAACCCCGGCACGGCGCACCACCGGGGAAAATTCACCGGGCCGTTCGAGTATCGCATCTTTCGCGATGCCGGCCACAATCTCCCACAGGAGCGGCCGGCGGACTGGGGCGATGCCGTGCTCGCTGCCCGTGCGCTGGCGTCGGGTTGATCCGGAAACGTCGACGGGATGTCAGTCGACGATGAAGAGCTTGGCACCTGTCGCCGTCCGCGACCGGTGCGCTGCGTCGCCGAAGTCCGAAACCTGATACGACATGCCCGCCTTGAGCGTGTAGGTCCGTCCGTCCTTGAGTTCCGTCTCGAGTTCCCCTTCGAGCACGTAGAGAACGTGGCCCCGGTCGCACCAGTGGTCGGCCAGATAGCCCGGTGAGTATTCGACGACGCGCACCCGCAGGTCGCCGATGGTGATGGTGCGCCAGAGCGCCCGCCCGCTCTCGCCTGGATGCTCGGTCGCCGGCACGTCGTGCCAGTCTGTGACCATGAAGGGATGTGCCGGGATTTTCATGCTCTGCCTCGTTCCTGCGTACTTCCTGAAAGGGCCTGTCGTGGCCGTGCGAGGATCGCACGGAATCGCCGGAAATGCCCGCCGTCGTCTCGGCTGCGCGAATCAGCTATGCACTTCAATGCTTTGAAGGAGGACCAGGCGATGGCCGATCCGAAGACCATGTTGGTGATGCCGGGCAAGAAGTTCTCGGTGTCGCGTCTCGTCAAGCAGGCGGCGCAGACCGCAGCCGGCGTAGCGCTGGGCGCCCTCGCCATCGGCGTCGTGATGATCATCAACGGTCTTTTGACCGGACGCGGCACGCTCTCGGGCCTCGTCAACGTCTGGATGAATTTCATCAAGCGTGGCGACATTCTCGCCGTCATGATCCTGACGGCTGCAGCGACGGTGCTCTTCGTCTACTGGCAGCGCGACAAGGAACGCGGGCGCTGAACCCAAGTTCCCGGCCCGTCTGATGGTTCAGGCGCCGCACTTCGTCAGTCGCGCCACAGCATCGACGAGCGCTTCAGGCTCGAGCCTGCGCCGATAGTCGACGTCGACATGGGCCAGCGTGATTATCCCGTCCGCTCCGATGACGTATGTTGCCGGGACTGGCAGTTCCCAGCTGTCGTCCCCGTTCATGGACGGCAGTCCCTTGCCGATCGAACTGAGTGCGGCCTGCAATTCGTCGGGCAGCCGATAGGCCAGCCCGAATGCTTTCGCGACCGCATTGCCGGGATCGCTGAGCACCGAGAACTTCAGTGCTCCTTTTTCCGCCGTGGAGAGCGAGTGGTCCGGCATCTCGGGGGAGATTGCGATGAGCCTCGCGCCGTACCGTTCGAGATCCGGAAGGATCGCCTGATAGGCTCGTAACTGGATGTTGCAGTACGGGCACCAGCCGCCGCGATAGAACGTGGCGACGACCGGGCCATGATGCAGCAATTCCGCCAGCGCTACACCCGTTCCGGTCGCATCGGTGAGCCAGAACAGCGGTGCCTTCTGACCGGCCTTCAGAGCGCCGTCCTCGATACCCGACCGGCGCAACTCTTCGACTTTCGCATCGTAGAGTTCCGCTCGTCCGGCGGGCGCAGCTTTGAGCCATTCGGCCTTGAATGCTTCGAGTTGCTGCGCGAGTGACGCCATGGGCCTCAGTCGCCCTTGGCTACGGAAATATCCGGCGCGTCCTCGTTCTTCATGCCCTGGACGTGGTAGCCCGCGTCGACGTGGTGCACTTCACCCGTCACCGCGCGGCCGAGGTCGGAGAGAAGATAGAGGCCGGACGCGCCGACTTCTTCGATCGTGACCGTGCGGCGCAGCGGCGAATTGTACTCGTTCCACTTGAGGATGTAGCGGAAGTCCGAGATGCCGGACGCGGCCAGCGTCTTGATCGGCCCGGCCGAGATCGCGTTGACGCGGATGTTCTGCTTGCCGAGGTCGGCTGCAAGATAGCGGACACTCGCCTCCAGTGCCGCCTTCGCCACGCCCATGACGTTGTAATGCGGCATGACCTTCTCGGCACCGTAATAGGTCAGCGTGACCATCGAGCCGCCGTTGGTCATGAGCTTCTCGGCCCGCTGGGCCAGCGCCGTGAACGAGTAGCACGAGATCAGCAGCGACTTCGTGAAGTTCTCCTCGCTCGTGTCGACGTAGCGGCCATCGAGTTCTGCCTTGTCGGCAAACGCGATGGCGTGCACGAGAAAGTCGAGCCGCCCCCATCTGGCCTTGAGCGTTTCGAACACCGCGTCCATCGACGCCTTGTCGGTCACGTCGCACGGCAGCACGATGTCGGACTTGAGTTCGGCCGCCAGCGGCTCGACCCGCTTCTTGAGGGCGTCGCCCTGATAAGTGAAAGCGAGCTCCGCCCCCTGGGCAGCACATGCCTGCGCGATACCCCACGCGATCGACCGGTTGTTGGCGACCCCCATGATCAGGCCGCGCTTGCCCGCCATCAGAGTGCCCGTAGGAATTGTGGTTTCGGTCGTCATGTGCCGTTGGTCCCGAAAAATCTGGCTGTGAACACCCATCAGGGCGAAATTTGCCGCAATCCATCACATTTGACGCGCGGGGTCCAGCCCGCCACTGGGGGCATGCCCTGCCGTCACAATCAGGTGATCGGGCAGGTGATCGCGCCCGTCCCGCACTTCCGCGTCTTGTCTCGATCGCGGCCGCCCCTTACTGACGCAGGCCGGAAACCCAGGAAAGGACTTCCCATGAAGCTTTACTACACTCCGGGCGTCTGCTCGCTTTCGCCCCACATCATCCTGAAGGAAAGCGGCCTGCCCCATAGCCTGGTCAAGACCGACATCCGCTCCAAGACCATCGACGGCGGCGCCGATTACAAGTCCAAGAACCCGCTCGGTTATGTCCCGGCCCTCGAACTCGAGGATGGCACGCTGCTGACCGAGGGTCCGGCCATCGTGCAGTACATCGCCGACAAGGCGCCGGACAAGAATCTCGCCCCCGCCAACGGCACGCTCGACCGCTACAAGATGCAGAGCTGGCTCAATTTCGTCTCGACCGAGCTGCACAAGGGCGGCTTCTCGCCCCTGTTCAATCCCGCACTCGCCGACGACGTGAAGAAGGTGTTCCGCGACCGTCTCATGACGCGCCTCGATCACCTCGAGAATCATCTGAAAAAGAACGACTACCTGCTCGGCTCGAAGTTCTCGTTGCCCGACGCGTACCTGTTCACGGTGCTGCGCTGGACGGTGCCGATGAAGATCGACCTCACGCCGTACCCGGCCATCCAGGCCTACCAGAAGCGCATCGCAGCGCGGCCCGGCGTGCAGGCGGCGATGTCGGCCGAAGGTCTGCCGGCCGCCTGATCCCGGCCTCAGCCGTCGAGTTGCCAGCGGCCGTTCGTCAGGCGACACGCGACGCCTTCGGCGCTGCGCGTGACATCACGTGACTGCAGCGTCACCACGAGATGACGGCACGGCTCGCCGTTGCGTCCCTTGAAGGACGACGTCGGTCGTGCCGTCCCGGACATCGTGCCGTCGCGCCTGTGCCAGACGTAGGTGCCGCCGTCGCCCACTTCGCTGAGGGCGACGTGCACCGCGTCGAGCGTGGCGATGACGTCGTAGTCGTCGAGCTTCGGAGCAGGACGCGCGGGCCGGGTCGAGGCCGGTGCACGCGGGCCATCGTCCGGTTCGATCCAGATCGGTGCCGTCGCACCTGGGGCGCGTTCGTCTGCTCGAAGGGTATCGGGGGAGAGGACGACGAGCGCGACGAGGAAGACGGCTGTCGATGCTGCCGCGCCGAAGGCGGCGAGACCGGAATGAGAACGCATGATACACACTCGAACAGATACGCACGGCGACACGATCCCGTCCTTGTCGTCAGGGAACCCGGTGACTGTGCGAGAACAGGGTTAACAAGTTCTTTCGGACACGACCGTTCATGACCGAGACCGCACCGCCAGCGCCGGATTTTTCCGAAGCCGCAGAACCCTTCGACCTCTTCTCGACCTGGCTCGACGACGCCGGCCGTCACGAACTCAACGATCCCAACGCCATGGCGCTCGCCACCGCGGATCCATCGGGCCTGCCCAACATCCGCATGGTGCTGCTGAAGGGCCTCGACGAGGCCGCACGTGGCACCGATCGCGGTTTCGTCTTCTATACGAACTACGAAAGTGCGAAGGGCCGCGAACTGCTGGCCTCACACAAGGCCGCGCTGCTCTTCCACTGGAAATCCCTGCGCCGTCAGGTGCGCATCCGCGGCATCGTCTCCGAAGTCGACGGTGCGGAAGCCGACGCCTACTTCCAGTCGCGCCATCGCACCTCACGTCTCGGGGCGTGGGCCTCACAGCAGTCCCGTCCGCTCGAAAGTCGCTTCGCTCTCGAAAAGGCCGTCGCATCCGTGACCGCGCGCTATCCGATCGGCGAAGTTCCGCGCCCACCGCACTGGTCCGGCTTCCGCGTCACCCCGGTCGAGATCGAGTTCTGGCACGACCGGCCCTTCCGGCTGCACGATCGCGTCGTCTTCCGCCGCCAGGGCTCGGCCGCGGCCGGCTTCACGGCGTGGTCGCGCGAGCGCCTCTATCCCTGACGCAGCCCTGTCGCCACGTCGGTGCGCGTCGAGTTCACCGACGAGACCTTGCGGCGCTGGTCGTCGGCGGGTGCGTCCGGCACGTGCGTGACGACTGCGAGCGCGATGCGGGCGCGCAGCTCCGACCAGACCGACCAGTCCGGGTCCGAGCGAAGCGTGACGTTCAATGAGCCCGTTCGCCCGTCGTTGATCGCGTGCTCGATCAGACGCGACACGGCACCGGCATCCGTCGCATAGTAATACCACGTACGGCGAATACCCGCCGCCGCCACCGCCATCAGCCGCCCGGTCCCCTGCGCCTCGATCATGGTCGTGAGTCCGTGCTCGAACGCATCCATGCGCGCCGCCGTTACCGGGCCGGGTTCGCCGTACCGCAACCGGTCGCCCCAGCCGCAGGTCCAGGTAATCGTGACGAGATCGGGAGCGCGCGTCCGCCAGCCCTCGTCGGGCGGCAGAGCGCGAAGACGCACGCCGTCCCGGAGCGCCGAGCGGTCCGTCCCAATCCATGAATCGTCGAGAGGCAGTGGCATATCGCGGTCGGGCCAACAGGTTTCCGCCGACTGTCAGGGCCATCCCCTGATTAAAGGTTATCGGAATTGGCCATTCGAGGGCCTTGGTAAGCCGAACGTAAATCGGGTAATAAAATGGAAGGATCTACCGAAGGTTGCTGATTTTTTCTGGAATGAATCTTCGGAAAGAGACACAAAATATTGATTTATAGATGGAATTCGGCGTGCGTTGCGTTTACTCCAGCCGTTCTCGGAAGCGGGGTCAGGCAGTGCCGTCGGACACCATCCCGAGCGGACGAGGCCGATAGATGCAGGTCGCCATTACCGGAGCGGGTGTCGTTTCCTCGATCGGCATCGGACGCCAGGCCTTCCTCGACAACGTCTACGCGGGCCGTACGCGCATCGCCGCGCCGCCGTGGGACCATCGGCCCGAATTCGACGGCGTCTGGATTTCGAACATCGTCGATTTCGACCCATTGGCCTTCATGCCGGCCAAGGTCGCCGAAGGCACGGACCGCTTTGGCCAGTATCTGCTCGCCGCTGCGACGGAAGCGGTGCGCTCGGCCGGCTACGAAGCCCCGCCCGTCCCTGATCGTACCGCCGTCGTCTGCTGCACGGCACTCGGCTCAGTGCATACCATCGCAGGCTCGCAGCACGGTCTCGATACGATTGGCCCCGACGGCATCTCGTCCAAGTTTCATATCCGCGCCTGGCCCAACATGGGTGCGGCCCAGATCGCGCTGCGCTGGAAACTGCACGGACCGTTGCTGACGGTCGCGACCGCGTGCGCCTCCTCCCTCGACGCCATCGCCCAGGCCGCGCGCATGGTCGAGAGCGGTCAGGCCGACATGGCCATCGCTGGCGGCGCAGACGCATCCATGACCGAACTGCGCGTTCTGTCCGGCGCCCGCTACGGCATGTTCAAGCCGGTCGCCGACAGCACGAAAGCGTCCCGCCCCTTCGACCGCGATCGCACCGGCGCCGTCCTCGGTGAGGGCAGCGCCATCGTCGTCCTCGAACGCCTCGCCGACGCCGAAAAGCGCGGCGCGAACATCCTCGGCGTGGTGCGCGGCGCGGCATCCCTGTCAGACGCGTACCATGTTTCCTCACCCGGTCCCGACGGCACGTGGCAGGCCGAAACCATGCGCCGCGCGATCTCGGAAGCAAGCCTCCCCGGCGGCGTCTCGTCGGTCGATGCCGTCATTGCCCATGCCACCGCGACGCCCGTCGGCGATCTCGCAGAAGCCCGGGCCATCCATCGCGTCTTCGGCGACGACGCGCCCCCCGTGCGCGTCACCTCGCTCAAGGGCCACACCGGCCACCCCGCCGGCGGCGCCGGTGGTATGGGCCTCGTCGCTGGCCTTGAAGCCATGCAGCGCGGCCACGTCCCGCCCGTTGCCGGCACGACCGTGCTCGACCCGGAGATCCGTTTCCGTGTCCCGACCTTCGCTCAGAACGGCGACGATGGCGGCGGCCCCGTCGCGGCGATCGCGGTCAATGCTTTCGGCTTCGGTGGCCAGAACGCGTGCCTCGTCGTCACGCGGCACTAAGGGCGGAAGTGATCCCGGCACGTGATTGTGCGACGCACGCGGCGTATTTGCGGCCGGTGTGGTTCCACAGCACTACGATTTGTTAACGCCAGCGGCGTAAAAGCAACTCGTCCGGCTTCGAATCGATGCTCAGCCGGCGACACGGGATGCTCTGGGGACCGCGGCCATGAAAGGCACAGGCGTAGTGACTGTCATGCTGATGCTGTCGCTCGCGATCTTCGCCTATGCAGAGGCCGCGCAATCGTCCGGTTATGGCGGCGAACGTACCGCGCGTCAGTCGTCGGGCTGGTTCGGCGGCAAGACGTCGTGCGGCTGGAACCGCCACTGGAGCCACCAGTACGGCAAGTGCATACAGACCCGCCTCTACAAGCCGCTCGACTGATCGCGCTTCCGCAGCCGTTGCCGCGCCCGTCCGGTCCTGGGCCTCATGACGATTCAGGGCACAAGACTTCATCTCGAGGTCCCGTGTCTGCAGCGCATCGTCAAGACGCTGCGCTGCGCACGGGATGACACCGATATCTCCATTCTGGCAAACCACCTGCGCGGATGCGTGTGGGCATCCGAAGCGCAATCAGGAAAGCGCGGATGCGGGCCGGGTGCGGGTCGGCACCCGAAGGCCCACTAAAAGTGTGGGCATCCGAAGCGCCAACCAGAGAGCGCGTGAGTTAGCGACAAACAGATTGCGAAGCCGTAGCCGTCTGGCGTCGGCGTTAGCCGCCCCGGCCGGAGCGCGACTAGCGCGTGAGGCCCAATCAGGCAATGCCTTCCGCGCGCGCCCACGCGAGACCATCGTCGAGCGCCTTGCCGAGCGCGTCGAACATGTCGTTGATCTGCTCGTCCGTGATGATCAGCGGCGGACAGACGCCGATCGTGTCGCCGCCCACCGCACGGCAGATGAGCCCGTGGTTCTGCGCGAACGCGACGACCTTCGGCCCGAGCCCGGCCTTGGGATCGAACGACTGCTTGGTCTTCTTGTCGCGGACGAGTTCGAGACCACCGAGCAGCCCGACGCCGCGCGTCTCACCGACGAGCGGATGCTCACCGAGCGCATGGAGCCGCTTCTGGAACGTCGGCGCCACCTTTTGCACGTGCCCCACGATGTTCGTCCGCTCGTAGATGTCGAGCGCCGCATTCGCCACCGCGCAGCCGACCGGATGGCCCGAATACGTGAACCCGTGCGCGAACACGCCGAGCTTTTTGCTTTCCGCTTCCATCGCTTCGAAGACGCGATCCGGAACCGTGAGTGCGCCGAGCGGGAAGTACGCGCTCGTCACAGCTTTCGCCATCGACACGGTATCCGGATTGATGTTGAACGTTTGCGAGCCCCAGTAACTGCCCGTGCGCCCGAACCCGCAGATGACCTCGTCGGCGATCAGCATGATGTCGTGCTTCGTGCAGATCGCGCGCACTTTCTCGAAATACGTCTTCGGCGGCACGATCACGCCGCCCGCTCCCATCACGGGTTCGGCGATGAAGGCGGCGACTGTGTCCGGCCCTTCGCGTTCGATCAGCGCTTCGAGGTTCGCTGCAAGCCGGCTCGCGTACGCTTCCTCCGTCTCGCCCGGCTCCGCATTGCGATAGTGGTGCGGGCAGTCGGTATGCAGGACGCCCGGGATCGGCAGGTCGAAATCGGCATGGAACACCGGCAGTCCCGTGAGCGACGCGGACGCGACCGTGACACCGTGATAGCCGCGGATGCGCGAGATGATCTTCTTCTTCTTCGGCTTTCCGCGCGCGTTATTGTAGTACCATTGCAGCTTCACCTGGCTGTCGTTGGTTTCGCTGCCCGACGACGTGAAGAACACTTTGGACGTAGGGCAGGGGGCCAGCGCCTTGATCTTCTCCGCGAGCTCGATCGCCGGTTCGTGGCTGCGCCCGCCGAAGAGATGCGTGAACGAGAGCTTCTGCATCTGCTCGGTGGCGGCCTGGACGAGTTCCTTGTTGCCGTACCCGAGCGCGGTGCACCAGAGCCCGGCGAGCCCTTCGATGTAGCGCTTGCCGCTGGTGTCGTAGACGAAGATGCCCTCGGCCTTTTCGAGGACCAGAGGCCCAGTTGTGCGGTGCGCGGCGAGGTTCGTCGTCGGATGCAGCAGCGCCTCGACGTCACGGGCGGCGTAGTTGGAGAGTTGGGCGGTGGCTTTCGACATCTGGGGCTCCGGCGGGCTCGCGTTCGGCTGACTGCGCCGGATGCTATCGGGACATTGCCATCAGCGCAAAGCCCCCGCCGCGCCCGTGCTCCGCGATTGCGGTATGACGCAGTCCTGAGGGGTGTTGTCATCCCGCACGCGATGCAGCACGTTTCAGTGGTGCATCGCAGATGCGGGACCTCGACATCGAGAGGTCCCGGATCAGCAGTGCATCACTGAAGAGTGCTGCACTGCATCCGGGATGACAATGATGATTGCCACCCACCAGTCGACCCACGGAGCCCCGCCATGATCGTCTCAATCGTCACATTCAGATTGCCGAAGCCGTGGTCCGTCGAGGAAGCAGCAGGCGTCTTCAAATCGACCGCGCCGAAATATCTGAAAATGCCGGGCCTCATCCGCAAGCACTACTATGTCTCCGAGGACGGCCTGCGCGCGGGCGGCATCTACCTCTGGGAAAACCGCGCCGCAGCCGACGCCTGCTACGCCGGCCCCTGGCGCGCCACCGTCACCGAAAAATACGGCTCCGAACCGCAGATCGACTTCCTGACGTCTCCCGTGTCGGTCGATCCCGGCAAAGGCAGTATCGAGACCATCTGAACTCGACTTGGCGCCTCCGATCCCCCTGCCGAAGCCCCAATCCCCGCCGCTTGTTGCGCGTGCCACGGCCTGCTATGTGACGCCCCGGTTCCATTCTGACCGCTGACGCCATATGCGAGGCCGCCCCATGTCATCCGCCCCGAAGCGCGCAATGTCTTCCAACGCCATGAAATCGGCGGACTTTTTCTCGGCTTCCCTGGCCGCAGCCGATCCCGAGCTCTACGGCACGATCGAGCGCGAACTTGGCCGCCAGCGCGACGAGATCGAACTGATCGCTTCTGAAAACATCGTCTCCCGCGCCGTCCTCGAAGCCGCCGGCTCGGTCATGACCAATAAGTACGCCGAGGGCTACCCCGGCAAGCGCTACTATGGCGGCTGTCAATTCGTTGATGAGGCAGAAACCCTCGCCATCGAGCGCGCCAGGAAGTTGTTCGGCTGCGCCTTCGCCAACGTCCAGCCAAACTCCGGCAGCCAGGCCAATCAGGCCGTGTTCCTCGCGCTGCTTCAGCCCGGCGACACCTTCATGGGCCTCGACCTCAACGCCGGTGGCCATCTGACGCACGGCTCGCCCGTCAACATGAGCGGCAAGTGGTTCAAGGTCGCCCCCTATACCGTCGACCGCACGACGCAGCGCATCGACATGGACGAGGTCGCCCGCATCGCGCGTGAGGCAAAGCCGAAACTGATCATCGCGGGCGGCTCGGCCTACGCCCGCACCTGGGACTTCAAGCGCTTCCGTGAGATCGCCGACGAAGTGGGCGCGTACTTCATGGTCGACATGGCCCACTTCGCCGGCCTCGTCGCAGCCGGCGAGCATCCCTCGCCATTCCCGCACGCCCATGTCGCCACGACCACCACGCACAAGACACTGCGCGGGCCCCGCGGCGGTCTCATCCTCGCCAACGATCCCGAGATCGGCAAAAAGCTCAACTCTGCGATCTTCCCGGGCATGCAGGGCGGCCCGCTCATGCACATCATCGCCGCCAAAGCCGTGGCGTTTGGTGAAGCGCTTCAGCCCGAGTTCAAGGTCTACCAGAAGGCCGTCGTCGCGAACGCCAAGACGCTGGCCGAGACGATCAAGTCCGGAGGCTACGACATCGTGACGGGCGGCACCGACAATCACTTGCTGCTCGTCGATCTCCGGCCGAAGAATCTTACGGGCAAAGCGAGCGAAGTCGCGCTGGGCCGCGCTCACATCACCTGCAACAAGAACGGCGTTCCCTACGATCCGCAAAAGCCCATGGTCACTTCAGGCATCCGCCTCGGCACGCCCGCCGGCACCACGCGCGGCTTCGGCGAGCCGGAGTTCCGCGACATAGGGCGCATGATCGTCGAAGTCCTCGACGGCCTTGCCAAGAACGGCGATGCCGGTGATGCCCAGATCGAAGCGCGCGTGAAGGAGCAGGCGACGGCACTCTGCCGCCGCTTCCCGATCTATTGAAGGCAAGTCTTCCCTCTCCCCGTTGGCGAACGGGGAGAGGGGCCCCGCCTGCGCCCCGAAAAGTGTGAGCGGTTTTCGGTGAGGCGCTCGCGCAGAAGTGGGCGGGTGAGGGGCAGCGAACAACGCTGAGTGTGCCGCAGCCCCTCATCCGGCGCTCGGTGCCACCTTCTCCCCATAAAGATGGGGCGAAGAGAAATCTGCCTGAGGAGACCCAATGCGCTGCCCGTATTGCGCGTCAGAAAAGACGCAGGTCAAAGACAGCCGGCCCTCCGATGAAGGCCAGGCGATCCGTCGCCGTCGCGTCTGCGAGGATTGTGGCGGCCGCTTCACGACCTTCGAGCGCATCCAGTTGCGCGAGCTGACCGTCATCAAGCGGTCGGGCCGCCGCGTGCTCTTCGACCGCGACAAGCTCGTCCGCTCCGTCGAGACCGCGCTCAGAAAGCGGCCCATCGAAGCCGACCGCATCGAGCGCATGGTTTCCGGCATTGTCCGCCAGCTCGAAAGCATCGGCGAGCCCGAGATCCCGTCCTCGGCAATCGGCGAACTCGTCATGGAGGCGTTGAAGGGCGTCGACGCGGTCGCCTATGTCCGCTTCGCCTCCGTCTACCGCGATTTCCGCGAAGCCCAGGACTTCAACGAGGTGCTGCGTGAGATCGCCGCCGGCCTCGAAGCCAACGCGGCGGCCGAAGGCCTTGCCCCTGATCGCGACAGGAAGCATTGAAGGTCGATGAGCCGGGCGACAGCATTCGACGAGCACATGATGACGATCGCGCTGCGTCTCGCGCGGCGCGGCCTCGGTGCGACCGCACCCAACCCCGCCGTCGGTGCCGTCGTCGCCGACGAAACGACCGGCGAGATCATCTCTCGCGGCTGGACCCAGCCCGGAGGCCGCCCGCACGCCGAAAAGGAAGCGCTTGCCCGGGCAGGTGATCGGGCACGCGGCAAGACCATGTATGTGACGCTCGAACCCTGCGCACACACGGGCCGCACGCCGACCTGCGCCGACGCCATGGTGACGTCCGGTCTCGCCCGCGTCGTCTGCGCCATTCCCGATCCCAACCCCATCGTCGCAGGCCGCGGCTTCGGCCAGTTGCGCGCCGCCGGCATGGACGTCGATGTCGGCCTGCTCGAAGACGAGGCGCGCCACATCACGCTCGGCCACATCCTGCGTCAGACCGCAGACCGCCCGTTCGTACAGATCAAGATGGCGCTCGATGCCGGTGGCGCTATCGCCGAAGGCGACGGGGCGCCGGTGTGGGTT
>DAOMWV010000062.1:0-13825 GCA_035436725.1 Hyphomicrobiaceae bacterium | reverse complement strand
GGTGTCGCAGCGGGAGGCGCACTTGCGATCGAACCCATCGCGCCTTCCATGCGCTCGTAGTCGATGCCGATCTGTGTGGCGTCCTGGATGGTCAGCCACTGCATTCCTTCCGGCGGGGCCTGCGTGATGTAGATGATCGCCGAGCGTTTCAGCCCAATTTCATTCAGGAACGAGCCGATCAGCGCATTGCCGACGCCGCTCTCCTGCGCCTTTCCATCCTTGCGATTGTAGGCCGCGTGAAAGCCGACGCGACCGGTCTCGCTCACCATGCGGCGCGTGCCGCCGAGCCATGCGAGCGCGCAAGCGGAGGCGCACGTCGCACGCGGGGGAACGATCGTCACGAAGTTCATGCGGCGAAACGCTGCCGCCATGACGAGGCCGGCATCGAGCGACCCACCGGGGCTCGACAGCAGGACCGATCGCGTCTCGGGATTTTCGAGGGCGAGACGCAGGAAGCGATAGTCGTCGCCGTGATCGAGCTGGCCGCTCAGGATCAGCGCCTTCTGATCAGTGCCGGGTAATGTCGTCACGCGCATGTCGGCTGCGTGCGCCCCCATCGGAAACGCCGCGCCCGCCCACAGCGCCACCGCAATCCCGCGCCAGTGTTTCAGCCGTCCATTCATGCCGCCGCAACCCTCCGTGCATAGAGGTCCGGATACTGGCGGCGGGGACTCGTCTTTGCAACCGCTCGGGTCGGCAGCGCGGCACTTCGGTGATGCGCTGTTGCCAGTGTGCGCTGTTTCCCGCACCTTGGAGTCGCAATCATCGATCATAGCGGAGGAGCGAGGCATGAGCGGATTCGTCGACCCGACCAAGGAAACCTTTGCCGCCTTTCGCGGGAACGACCGGACCGGCCCAATACACATGCTCAATCTCGTGCGGTTCCGCGAGTTCGCCACGTATCCCGACGGTCGCAAGGCGACAGGGGCCGAGGCGTACGCCGCCTACGGCCGCGAAAGCCATCCGGTCTTTTCGCGGCTCGGCGGGCGCATCGTCTGGCGCGGCAGTTTCGAACTCATGCTGATCGGGCCGACGCAAGAGCAGTGGGACGAATGCTTCATCGCGGAGTATCCGTCGGTGGCGGCGTTCGTGGAAATGATCAAGGACCCCGTCTATCAGGAGGCGGTGAAGCACCGTCAGGCTGCCGTGCTCGATTCGCGTCTCATCCGCACGAAGCCCGCCAAGACCGGTGCAGGGTTCGGTTCGGAAGACTAGACCGCACTCACGGCAACGCCGCGGTCTGATAGAGTGTCACGCGAATGCCGCCGTGCGCGACCGGTGCGGCTGGCGGCAGGAACGGCAGCCCCGTCGCATCGGCGAGGAATTTTTCGTTGGTGACGAGGCCTACCCGCCAGCCGGAAAACTTCTGCAGCAGCACGGCGCCGAGCGCACGATAGAGCGGCAGCGGGCTTTTCGTGTCGCCGATCCGCTTGCCGTAAGGCGGGTTGACGATGACGAGACCCGGCGGTCCGGACGGTGGTTCGAGGTCACTGACAGCGTGCTGGCGAAAGTCGCAAAAGGCCGCAACTCCCGCACGCTCCGCGTTAGCGCGCGACATCGCGATCGCACCGGCGTCGCGATCGGAGCCCTGGAATCGGACCGGCGGTGACACCGCCGCCGACGCCAACTTCATGCGCTGCCACACGTCGGCGTCGAAGCCCGCCAGATGCTCGAACGCAAAACGCCGCTCGCGGCCCGGCTTCAAACCTGCTGCAATCTCGGCTGCCTCGATGACGAACGTGCCGGAGCCGCACATGGGATCGACGACGGGCTCGGCCCCGCGATAGCCGCACTGGCGGAGGAACAGGGCCGCCATGGTTTCGCGCATCGGCGCCTTGTTGACCGCCTCCTTGAAACCGCGCTTGTGGAGGAGATCGCCTGACGTGTCGATGCCGAGGTGACAGATGTCGTTCTCGATGCGCACGCGCACGCAGACGTCGGCATCGTCAGAGACTGGCGCGCCCAGCTCCTCCCGTATGGCGTCGGCAACGCGCTGCTCCGCAGCACCGGTGTGATAGATTTTCGATTTACGGCACGTCGCCTCGACACGCACAGGTACATCGCGGCGCAGGACACGAACCCAGTCGACGTTGCGCGCGCGCCGCTCCAGCTCCGGCAGCGTCGGGGTTCGGAACCGGCCGATTTCCGCCATGACGCGGCCCGTTCCGCGCAATTCCAGATTGGCGCGCCAGGCATCCTTCCAGTCGCCTCTCACCGTGACGCCGCCCGCCGCCTTCTTGGCCGCGCGGAAGCGATGGGCGCGCACTTCGTCGTAGAGCGCCTCTTCGAGCCCCGGAGGACACATCAGGAAGATTTCGAATTCATCGCGATTGGCCATGCCGTCTCATTAGGCGTTTGTGCCGGAAAGATCGATAGGGCTCACACGTTCATACAATCCTAACTACGATTTGAGCGACCGGCCCGGATCTTCGACTGCGGATTGCCGACATTACGAACCTTCAACCCCGTACCGGGCATCCTTCTCCGGCCAACAAGGTTCGGGGGCTGACGTGTCGCCATTGCAATTGTTCGCCGCAGGTCTCGGCGGTCTTTTCCTGACAATCAAGTTCGCACTCGGCCTGTTCACCGGCACTTCCATGCCTGCCGGCCTTACCGTCGCCCAAGAGCCCAACCGGATCGTTCTGAGATGGAACGGCAGCATCGAGGCCCCAATGCGGGACAAGATCGCCGAAGCACTCGAAACCTATGAGAACGACCCGCGATCAATCGTCCTGTCACTCAATTCCAACGGCGGCAGCGTCCAGCACGGCCGTGATGTCGTCAAGGTGCTCAGGAAGGCGTCCTATGCACGCGCCATCGACACCATGGTGGAACAGGGCAGCATCTGTGCATCCATGTGCGTGCCGATCTATCTCGTCGGTGCGGAGCGGCATGCGCATCCAGCGGCGCGCTTCATGTTCCACAAGACGAGCCTCCGGCTCTCGGCGGACGACCAGCGGCGGCTACAGGAACTGTCGCAGCAGACCGGCCTCAGCCAGGCTGAAATCAAGCGCAAGGTGATCGAGATGTCGACCGACGATCTCTTCGAGATCGACATCGGCATGCGTGCAGTGGACAAGCGGTGGGCCGAGACCATACGTCAGCGCATCCAGAAGGGCGACGTCTGGCTCAACGGCAAACAGCTCGTGGAGCAGGGCTCGAGCATCGTCGACAAACTCTTGTAGCGCCGGGATCCACGCCACTTGACATACGGCGACCGCGTGGCGCATCACGCGGCCCATGACCCTCGTAGACCATCACTGTCATCTCGATTTTCCCGATCTCTATCGAGAACTGGATCAGGTCGTCGCGCGCGCAGACGCCGCCGGTGTCCGCTACATGACGACGATTTCGACCTACGTGCGCCGCTTCGACCGCTATCGCGAAATCGCCGAGCGGTTTCCGAACGTGTTCTTCTCGGTCGGCACGCATCCTCATTACGCGCACGAGGAACTCGACGTTCCCGTGTCTGAAATCGTCACGAAATCGGCGCATCCGAAATGCATCGCCATCGGCGAGGCCGGTCTCGACTATTTCTACCAGAAGAGCCCGAAAGAGGCGCAAGCGCAGGGCTTCCGGCTGCACATCGCGGCGGCGCGCGAGACGGGACTGCCGCTCGAAATCCATACCCGCGATGCCGACGAGGATACGATCGCCATTCTCGAAGACGAGATGGCGAAGGGGGCGTTCAGGGCGGTGCTGCACTGTTTTACCGGCGGGCAGCGACTAGCGACGCGGGCGGTCGAGCTCGGGCTCTACGTGTCGGCTTCGGGCGTCATCACCTACAAGAAGAGCGACGCGCTCCGCGCCGTGTTCGAGAGTGTGCCGCTCGACCGGCTGCTGGTGGAAACCGACAGTCCGTATCTCGGGCCGGGACCGCATCGGGGCAAGCGGAACGAACCGGCGTTCGTCGCCGTCACGGCCGCTGCACTCGCGGAACTGAAAGGCGTCACACGTGACGAGATCGCCCGCGTCACGACCGACAACTTTTTCAGACTCTATTCCAAGGCCACGCGTGCCTGACGTCTTTTCGCTGCCATTCGCTTCACCGCAGCCTACCAGGCTGCGAAGGACGTCAGACGCCAGTGGCGTGCGTCGCAGTACCCTGGCCGAGGTAGGCGTCGAAACAGGCGCAGATCGAACGCAGGAAGTGGCGGCCCTTTTCCGTGACCTCGAACGAGCCGTCGTCTGACACTGCCGCGACCAGACCGTCCCGGTCGGAGGCGACAACGCGGCGCGCGTCTTCGGCCAGCCGGCGACCTGCGGCTCCATAGCGGGCGATCATCTCCGGTGCCGAAAAGCGCAGATTGCAGAGAAGATCCTCGATCACGTGGCCGCGCGCACGGTCTTCGTCCGTGAAGGCGCGGCCCTTGACGGTTGCGAGCCCGCCGGACAGCACACGGCGCGCGTATTCCCCGACGGCGGTCGCATTTTGCACGTAACCCTGTTCGAGACGGCCGATCGAGGAGGCGCCGAGACCGATCAGGGTCTCGGCCGTATCCGTCGTATAGCCCTGGAAATTGCGGCGGATGGTTCCGGTGGCGAGGCTGTCATCGGGGCGTGCGAAATGATCCAGTCCGATCCGGATGTAGCCTGCGTCGGTCAGCATGTTGGCGGCACGATTGGCCTGCGCGAAGCGCTCGACACTGTTGGGCAGGTCGGCATCGGCGATCATGCGCTGGTGCACGATGCGGGCGGGGAGATGCGCGTAGCCGAAAAGTGCGATGCGATCGGGGGCGAGGGTGATCACCTTCGACACGGTTTCTTCAAGGCGCGCGAGTGTTTGACGCGGCAGACCGTAGACGAGATCTATGTTCACAGAACCGATGCCGGCCGAGCGGAAGCCGTCGATGGCGTCGCGCGTTGTATCGAAGCCCTGCAGACGGTTGATCGCCTCCTGGACGGTGTCCGAGAAGTCCTGCACCCCGACCGACACGCGATTGAAGCCGCCGGAGACAAACGCCTTGATCTTGTCGAGCGTGATCGTGCGCGGGTCGACTTCGACGGCGACTTCGGCTGCCGCATCGAAGCGGAACTGGCGGCGCAGCCCGTCTGTCAGCTTCAGGATGTCGTCTGCCGACAGGATCGACGGGCTGCCACCACCCCAATGCATGTGGGTGATGCGCGCGACGTTGCCGATCATGCCGGAAATCGTCGCGCGTTCAGCGGCCAGAGCGTCGAGATACTTCGCGACCGGTTCGTATTTTTCCGTCGCCTTGGTGTTACAGCCGCAGTACCAGCACAGCTTTTCGCAAAACGGTATGTGCACGTAGAGCGACGTCGCGGTGTCGGCAGGCAGTTCGCGGAGCCAGCACGCGTAATCTTCGGCCGCGATCGTCGGCACGAAATGCGGTGCGGTCGGATAGCTCGTGTAGCGGGGCACTGGCGCCGAGTGCCTGGCGATGAGTTCGGTCTGCATGGCCGTCCTGGATACTTGGGCGCGGCGATCGGCATCAGGGCCGATACCGCTCAGTCTGAAACGTTCAATAAAGGCTTCTGAGCGTCGCTGCGTTGGGGCAGTAGCGCTCCCAATCGGCTGGTTTGTCGGTCATGTCGAAGTCGCGGCTGCAGCGCTTCTTGTCACCGCAGGTCGCGCACGTCCGTTCGAGATCGCGCATCATCAGGGGGGCCAGTGCGCGAATTTGCGAAGCATCGAGATCAAGTGCGATCAGGCGACGTCCGAGCAGCACCGGGACCCCGTCGGGCTCTTGAACGACCCGCTTCAGCTCGTTGGCGTCGAGACCCACGTCGCAGGCGAGGCGATCAAGTTCGTCGGTGCTCAAGTCGTCGAGCTCGTGCAACCTCTGCCAACGGCCACGGACGGAGTGCCACCACGACAAGGCCGTCTGTACGGCCGGATTGGAATGCCTGCTTTCGTTCGTCACGGCCTTTCTCCCCTGAGAGCCGAGCGGTGAACACAGATCGGGTCCGGGCTCGTTAAGGCTACGTCTATTGCAACCCCGCTGGCCGATTATTGCGCCATATCAACCTCCTGACGGAGTATTCGGCGCCACGGCCGAGAGTTCGGGTCGCATGGATCCTGAAAATTGCTCTTGCCAAGCGTTTGAAGCTCGGGCTTAATTCAGTGGATCGAGGCGTTTCGCCTTTCGAGGTATCGTTTGAGCATTCGCGACCATCACATCCGGCAGGGTCGGCAGCGCGCCAAGGCGCGGGCCATCGCCCTATCGCGTGAGGATCGTGCCGCCCGGGCCATTTTCGCCACGGCGCTCCTTGCTCTGAGCCTTCTTACCCTCCTCCTTACGCGCCCCTGAGCCATCTGAGGTCTCGGATTGATCCGAGGCGGGCGCTCAGGGGACGAACCACACACCTGATCCTAGGCATCCGATAATCATGCCCGAGCGCCATCGAGCGTAGGGCGGACCCCAACGCCGAAGGCCACACAATCATGTCCAAGACCTCCAAGACCACCGAAGCCGCCATGCAGAAGAAGGCGGCCCAGGTTGCCGCCACCCGCGCCGCCGCCAAGGGCGTAACGCCAGATCGCGTGGTGATTTTCGACACCACGCTGCGCGACGGCGAGCAGTGCCCCGGCGCCACCATGACATTCGAGGAGAAGCTCGAGGTTGCCGATTTTCTCGACGCCATGGGTGTCGACGTGATCGAGGCCGGCTTTCCGATCGCCTCCGAGGGGGATTTCGAGGCGGTCTCCGCCATCGCGGGGCGGATCAAGAATTCGGTCGTCGCCGGCCTCTCGCGCGCCGGCCAGAAGGACATCGACCGGGCCGGTGAAGCCGTCAAACATGCCGCCCGTCCGCGGGTTCACACGTTCATCTCGACCTCGGCCATTCACATCAAGCACAAGCTGATGAAGACCGAGGACGAAGTGCTCGAAATGGTCACCAACCAGGTGAAGCGCGCGCGGAACTGGGTGGATGATGTCGAATGGAGTGCCGAGGACGCGACGCGGACCGATATCGAGTACCTGATCAGGTGCGTCGACGCCGCCATCAAGGCGGGCGCGACGACGATCAACCTGCCCGATACCGTCGGCTATGCGACGCCGGAAGAATACCAGGCCATGTTCGAAACCATCCGCAACCGGGTGCCTAATTCCGACAAGGCGATCTTTTCGGTTCACTGCCACAACGACCTCGGCCTGGCGGTCGCCAACTCTCTGGCTGGCCTCAAAGGCGGGGCGCGGCAGATCGAATGCACCATCAACGGGATAGGCGAGCGGGCCGGGAATGCCGCGCTCGAAGAAGTGGTGATGGCCATCAAGACCCGTTCGGACGTACTGCCGTATACGACCGGTATCAAGGCCGAGCTGCTCAATCGCGCCTCGCGCCTCGTGGCCGCCGCCACCTCTTTCCCGGTGCAGTACAACAAGGCCATCGTCGGGCGGAACGCATTCGCGCACGAGAGCGGCATCCACCAGGACGGCATGCTGAAGAACGCGACGACTTACGAGATCATGACACCGGAATCGGTCGGCGTATCCAAGACCTCGCTGGTCATGGGCAAGCACTCCGGCCGTGCCGCCTTCCGCACGAAACTGAAAGATTTCGGCTATGAACTCGGCGAGAACGCCTTCGAGGACGCGTTCAACCGGTTCAAGGCGCTGGCAGACCGCAAGAAGCACGTCTACGACGAGGACATCGAGGCGCTGGTCGACGAGGAGATCGCCACCAGCCACGACCGGACGAAGGTCGTCGCGCTCACGGTGATCGCCGGGACCATGGGGCCGCAGTCTGCCACCCTGACGCTCGATATCGAGGGGCACCATCAAACCGTCCAGGCGACCGGGAACGGACCGGTCGATGCCACCTTCAACGCCATCGGCAAGCTCGTTCCGCACACCGCGAAGCTCGAGCTCTATCAGGTGCACGCGGTCACAGAGGGCACCGACGCGCAGGCCGAAGTCTCGGTGCGCCTGTCGGACGGCGCAGAAGGCAAGACCGTCACCGCCAAGGCCGCCGATCCCGACACGCTGGTCGCGTCGGCCAAGGCCTACATCATGGCGCTCAACAAGCTCAATGCGAAGCGCGGCCGGTTGCATTCGCAAGCCACCGCCTGAGTTCAGGGACTGACAAACGCGTCGGCCTTAACGATGAATACGCGCTCCGGACCGTCAGGGCCCGGAGCGCCCTATTTTTTGTCACCTTCATAGACTAGGTGTAACCTTTCAATCCGGGACGTGATCGGGCACGTGTCCCGGACCGTGTGCGTGTCCTTCGGATCGGTCCGCCGACCGGAAGGCTGGAGTTCAGGTTCGATGGCGTTGGGTGTAGCGCGCGTCTTTTCCGACGATATTGCGATCGATCTCGGGACCGCGAACACGCTGGTCTATGTCGCTGGACGCGGCGTGATCATCGACGAGCCCTCCGTCGTCGCGATCCGCTCCCGCAACGGCACGCGCGAGGTGCTCGCCGTCGGCCAGAAAGCCAAAATGATGGTCGGGCGGACGCCCGAAAGCATCGAAACGATCCGTCCGATGCGGGACGGTGTCATTGCCGATTTCATCGCCACCGAGGAGATGCTGCGGCAGTTCATCAAGCGCGCCAAGACCATGCTCGGTTTCCGCCGGCCGCGCATTCTCGTGTGCGTGCCGGCAGGTGCCACACCGGTCGAGCGGCGCGCCGTCTATGAAACAGCGCTATCGGCGGGTGCGCGACGGGTCTTCCTGCTCGAGGAACCCGTCGCAGCCGCGCTCGGCGCCGGATTGCCGATCGACGAGCCGTCAGGGTCGATGGTCGTCGACATCGGCGGCGGGACCACCGACATCGCCGTGCTGTCGCTCGGTGGTGTGGTGCAGGCCCGATCCCTCCGGCTGGCCGGCAACGCCATGGACGAGGCCATCATCCGACACGTGCGGCGTCGGCAGCACCTGCTGATCGGAGAGGCCAATGCGGAGCGCATCAAGATCGAAGCCGGGACGGCGGTGATGGACCCGGACGACAAGGGCACCGAAATCCACATTCGCGGCCGCGATCTCCGTCTGGGTCGACCGAAGAGTGCCGTGCTCTATCCGCACGATATCGCCGAAGCCCTTGCCGACCCAATCGACGAGCTCACGGAATTCATCCAGCGCTCGCTCGAAGAACTGCCGCCCGAAGTTGCGACGGACATCTGCGAGCGCGGCATCCATCTGACGGGCGGCGGCGCGCTTCTCGACCGTCTCGATGTCGTTCTCTCGCAGCGCATCGGTGTGACGTTCAAGGTCCCGGAGACCCCGATGCACTGCGTGATCAACGGTACGGCAAAGGTGCTCGAGGAACTGGCCAAGCGGGAACACCTTCTCATCAGGCCTTGAAACGGCAAGGCGACGGCAGATGCGCCATGACATAAGATCGGACTCCTACCAGCGCAGCGCGCAGCGGCTCCCGCAGGCGATGCGCGAGGCAAGTCTGTGGCCGTTCGCCGGTTACATCGCCCTGGCCGCCGCCATGCTCGCGCTGAGCCGGATCGGCCATCCCTACGCGCTTGCCGTTCAGTCGGTCGGGCACGAAGTCGCAGCTCCGCTCCTCCGCACGGCCAGCGCGGTCTCGGCGCCATTCGTCGGCGCCATGCGCCGCCTTACGGCCTTTCGCACGCTCGTCGAGGAAAACGACCGCCTCGTCGCCGAGAACAGGCGCCTGCGCGCAAATGAAACGCGTGCACGCGATCTCGAACTACGTGTCACGTCGCTGGAGGCGCTCAACAAGACCGTGGCGGCGGCCAAGATCGATTTCGTGACGGCCCGGGTCATCGCCGATTCCGGTGGTCCGTTCGTCCGGTCGGTCATCATCGATGCCGGTCGGGAGAACGGCATCAAGCCGGGGCACCCGGTCATGAGCGCAGATGGAGTCGCAGGGCGCGTGGTGATCGCGGGACAGCGTACATCGCGCGTGCTTCTCACGGTCGACTTCAACAGCCGGATACCGGTTCTCGCAGGACCTCATCAGGCGCGCGCCGTCATGGAGGGCGACAACAGCCCGCTCGCAAGACTGTCTTACCTCGCCCCCGATTCCGGTGCCAGGCCCGGCGATCTCGTCGTCACGTCGGGCGTCGGCGGCATTTTTCCCCGTGGCCTTCATATTGGCCGGATCGTCGATACCGGCGAGGCGCTGCGCATCGAACCTTCGGTGCGCTTCGACAGGCTCGATTATCTCAGCGTATTGTTGTTCGATCCGCCAACGGCGGCGCTCGCTGGCGTGGAGCTCAACAGCGGAACCGGAACGGTCCCGTTTCAGGAGGGGCCGATACCACCGGCACGCCCGCGATCCGGGGGCGTCCGATGACGATCGGTGTGACCGCCCTGCACGTGTTGTCCACGCTGCTGGTCGCGCTGCTATCCGCCATGTCGTGGGGAGCAGGCGAGACCGGCCGAATAGTGCTACCCATGCTGCCGATACTTGCGATCGTCTACTGGTCGGGCGCCGAACGACGGCCGATGCTCTCGTCTGGTGTATTCATCACTGGACTTTTCGCGGACATGGTGTTCCAGGCACCCACCGGACACTGGACGCTGGTGGCACTGGCGACAGCCTTGTTCGTTCGTGCGGCATCGCGCTCAGCTTCCATTCGCACGCCGATGCGCCGTTCGGTGATCGCCTTAGCCGCAATCCCGCTGGCGCTGGCCAGTTCATGGTGCCTCTCCTTCTTCTACACCGGGGCGCCCGCACCGGTCTGGCCATATCTTTCCGCGTTGCCGTGGCTCGCCGCCGCATTCATTCCGCTGGCGGCCGTGCTCGGCCTAGCCGACCGCCTCGTCGAGCGGGCCGGCGGCGAACGGACCGTTCTCGGCGGAGGGGCATGAGATGTTCTTCCGCGATCCGGATAGCAGCGCCGAGAACCCGCACTTTTCGCGAAGGGCGGCGCTGCTTGCCCTCGTTCAGGCCGGTGCGTTCGCAGCCATCACGTCGCGCCTCTATCACCTGCAAATCGTCGAACACAACCGGTATGCACTTCTCGCGGAGGAAAACAAAATCGCGATCGACGTGCTTTCGCCGACACGTGGGCGGATACTCGACGCGCACGGTCGCGTGCTTGCCTATAACACGGACGGTTACCGGGTCGTCGTGGTCCCGTCGCTTGCAGGCAATGTGGACGAAGTGCTGCGCCGCCTGCAGAGGATCCTGGCGATTTCCGAGCGGGAGCGCATGCGGCTGGTCGCCCGATCGCAGCGGCAGTCACCGACTACGCCGCTGATCGTCGCCCAGAACCTCGACTGGGATACGCTCGCGACACTCAATCTCAACGCGCCATACCTGCCGGGTGTTCGCACCGAGCCCGGCGGGCGTCGCATCTATCATGGAGGGGCGGCCATCGGTCACGTCGTCGGCTATGTCGGCGCGGTCGAGCGGCGCGCCATGGACGACGCTCCGGTTCTGCGTCTGCCGTGGATGCGGATCGGAAAGTCGGGCGTAGAAGCGGGCCTCGAGGCCACGTTGCGCGGTACGGCCGGGCGGCTGACGTCCGAGGTCGATGCACGCGGCCGACACATCAGGACCATGGATCGTGTCGATCCCGTGCCAGGGGCCGACGTCAAGCTGACACTCGACCTCGATCTTCAGAGCGACATCGTTCAACGCCTCTCCGAATTCAAAAGGGCCTCCGCCGTCGTCATGGACGTGCGCAAGGGGGACATTGTCGCTGCGGCTTCTGTGCCGGGCTTCGATCCATCGGTCCTTCTGGAAGCCAACTCCGGCTCGCATTGGGCGGCGCTCAATGCCTCGCCGGACGATCCGCTCGTCAATCGTGCGACGCGCGGTCTCTATCCCCCGGGGTCGACGTTCAAGATCGTGACCGCTCTCGCGGCGCTGGAGGCGGGGGTGATATCGACGACCGAGCAGATCGACTGCACGGGCACGTATCACTTCCACGACCAGACGTTCCGGTGCTGGAACCGCACCGGGCACGGGCGCTGCAATCTTCACGAGGCGTTGCGGGAGAGCTGCGACTATTACTTCTACGACGTGGCCCGGCGCGTCGGAATTTCAGCCATCGCAGGTATGGCTCGACGGCTCGGGTTCGGCCGCACCTTCGACGCCGCCTTTGCTGGGCAGAAAGCGGGGATCGTCCCCGATCCCGACTGGAAGCGCGGCAGGTTCGGACGGTCCTGGCTCGGAGGCGAGACGCTGCTTGCCGGGATCGGCCAGGGCTACGTCCTGTCGACGCCGCTGCAGCTCGCCGTCATGACGAGCCGGATCGCGACGGGCCTCGACGTCATGCCGCGACTGGTTCAGGAGGATGCCGCCTCACAGGCCCCCGATGCAGGGTCACTCGGCATTTCCGACGCAGCGCTGACAAGCGTGCGCCGCGCGCTCCATGCCGTCGTCAACGAGAGCGGTGGCACCGGACGGAGAGCACGAGCTGAGGTCGGCTCCTACGAGATTGCCGGCAAGACGGGCACGTCTCAGGTCGGACGCGCCTCGGCCGATACTGCACACGGCGATCTGCCGTGGGATCAGAGGGATCACAGCCTGTTCGTCTGCTATGCCCCGGCCTCGCAGCCGCGGTTCGCCGTCTCGGTCGTCATCGAGCACGGCGGCAGCGGCGGCTCGGTCGCCGCACCCGTCGCGCGAGATATCGTCGATCTCGCAATGATGCGTGCCACGTCGCGCGAACCGGCGGCCGGAGACGGGGACCGGCTCGACCGCTCCGCCACGGGACGAGGCTGACCGATGGCCCGGACCCTCCCCCGTCAAACCGGAACCACGATGGCGCGCACGCTATCGCAGCTACCGTGGGAACTGCTGGCAGTCATCGTCGTCATCGGCTCGTTCGGGGTCATCGCGCTCTATTCCGTCTCTGGCGGTTCGTTTTCGCCGTGGGCGGAGCGCCACGCCCTTCGTCTTGCGGTGGGCCTCGCGCTGGCGATCGCGATCGGTATCGTGCCGATCCGGTTCTGGCTTGCGATGGCGAACCCACTCTATCTCGTCGCACTCGGCCTGCTGATCGCGGTGCCTTTCGTCGGTACTTCGACGATGGGTGCGAAGCGCTGGATCGGGACCACCACGCTTTCAGTGCAGCCATCCGAATTCATCAAGTTCGCGATCGTTCTCGTTCTCGCGCGATTGTTCTTCTCCAGTCCGCCGGACCGGCGGTCGCATCCTGCCGTTGTGTTCACGGCACTCGCCCTCGTTGCAGTGCCGGCAGCTCTTGTGATACGCCAGCCGGACCTCGGTTCCGGCCTTCTGATCGCGACACTTGGAGTCGTCGTGATCTTCCTCGCCGGTGTCCGCTGGAGCTATTTTGTTTCCGGAGCGGGCGCTGCGGCGGTGCTCGGATACGTCTTGTGGCACAACCTGCGCGACTATCAGGTCAATCGCATTCTCACGTTCCTCGAGCCGGAGCGCGACCCGCTCGGCGCGGGGTATCACATCACACAAGCGAAGATCGCACTCGGTTCAGGCGGGCTCAGCGGCAAAGGCTACCTGATGGGCAGCCAGAGCCAGCTCAACTTCGTCCCCGAAAAGCATACCGATTTCGCTTTCACGATGCTCGCCGAGGAGACCGGCTTCATCGGATCGGTGACGCTGCTTGCGCTCTATGCCGTCCTGATCGTCATCATGATCGGCATGGCGATGCGCGTTCGCAATGATTTCGGCCGTCTCGTCATCGGAGGTGCTGCGGCACTTGTCGCCATCCACGTCAACGTCAACGTCGCGATGGTCATCGGGCTTCTGCCGGTGGTCGGTGTCCCGTTGCCGCTGGTATCGTTCGGTGGCTCGTCGATACTGACGACAATGGTTGCGATCGGACTGGCCGCGTCCGCCTTCGCGCACCGCGCGGACGTGTTGCGACGCGACGAGATCGGCACGCTCATCTGACCGTCGGGAAGTCGTCCGACGCGCAGGCCGTGTTCGTCCCGGCTGCCGCTCAG
>DAOMWV010000061.1:0-13860 GCA_035436725.1 Hyphomicrobiaceae bacterium | reverse complement strand
AACCGAAAACATCGCGGATGCCGACCTCGTCATTCTCAACACCTGCCACATCCGGGAGCGGGCGGCGGAGAAAGTCTATTCGGAACTCGGCCGGATTCGCGATCTGAAAGCCGAGCGCGCCGAACGTGGAAAGTCGACCACGGTCACGATCGCCGGATGCGTGGCGCAGGCCGAAGGCGGCGAAATCGTCAAGCGCGCGCCTGTCGTCGATCTCGTCGTTGGCCCGCAGAGCTATCACATGCTGCCGGAACTGGTCGGTAAGTCGCTGGCCGACGGCAAGGCGCGCGTCGAGACGAATTTTCCTGAAGACGACAAGTTCGAGCATCTGCCGAAGCGGCGCATCGCGCGCGGCACGGCCGCGTTTCTGACCGTCCAGGAAGGCTGCGACAAGTTCTGCACTTTCTGCGTGGTTCCGTATACGCGCGGGGCCGAGTATTCACGACCGGTCGCACAGATCGTCGCGGAGGCACGCTCGCTCGCCGACAGCGGCGTCAGGGAAGTCACGCTGCTCGGGCAGAACGTCAACGGATACCATGGTCGCGGGGATGATGGCCGCGACGTGACGCTCGCCGGGCTCGTCCGCGAGCTGGCCCGCATCGAAGGTATCGAGCGCATTCGCTACATGACCTCGCACCCACGCGACATGAGCGACGACCTGATCGCGGCACACGGCGAAATCGGCAAACTGATGCCGTACCTGCACCTCCCGTTCCAGGCAGGGTCGGACCGCATTCTTGCGGCCATGAACCGAAAGCATACAGCGATGGACTACATCGCGCTCGTCGAACGTATCCGCGCCGCGCGACCCGACATCGCGCTGTCGACCGACATCATCGTCGGATTCCCTGGCGAGACGGAGGGCGAGTTCCAGGCGACGCTGGAAATCGTCAAGACCGTCAGGTTCGCAGCCGCCTATTCGTTCAAGTACAGCGCGCGGCCTGGAACGCCGGCTGCGAGCATGGACGGACAATTGCCGGAACCGGTCAAGGACGAGCGCCTGCGCCGGCTTCAGGATCTGCTCTCACAGCAGCAGCGGCGCTTCAACGATGCCTGTGTCGGCAAGGTTTTCCCGGTGCTGTTCGAAAAGCCGGGCCGCCACGCGGGCCAGCTCATCGGTCGGTCGCCCTACCTGCAATCGGTGCACGTCGAGGCGGATCGCTCGGCGATCGGCAAGATCCTGCCGGTCGAAATCTCGAGCGTCGGGCCGAACAGTCTCGCCGGGGTCGTGCGCGCGAACTGACGCGCACTTTCCCGGTCCGGCGGACGTGGTGATACTGGCCGTCCCTGCTCAATTTCGCATGACGACTGCGCGCAACGCGGCAGCGGCTTTCTCGACGCCCGGACGATCGACATCCAGGTGCGTCACGGCACGCATCCGCGTCGGTGCCATCGCCCCGATGCGTACGCCGAGAGGCAGCAGCGCCGCCGACAGATCGTGGGCCGAGCGTTTCGTGCCGGAGACGTCCAGAAAAACGATGTTGGTATCTATGCGGTCGTAGGCTAGCCTTACGCCCGGCACGTCGCGCGCGAGTTCGGCAAAGCGCTTGGCGTTGGCGTGGTCTTCGGCCAGACGGTCCCAGTTGTTATCGAGTGCGTAGAGGCCCGCGGCGGCGAGGATACCCGACTGGCGGAGGGCACCGCCAAGACGCTGCTTCCAGCGCCACGCCTCGTCGATAAACTCCCGAGTTCCGGCCAGCACACCACCGATGGGACATCCGAGCCCTTTCGAGAGGTCGATCCAGGCCGTATCGCAGTGTGCCGCCTGCTGCGCTGCGGCAACGCCCGATGCGACGACCGCGTTCGGCAGGCGCGCTCCGTCCATATGCAGGATGAGGCCGTGGCGGCGGGCTGCGGCGGCGACGTCCTCGATTTCGGCATTCGACCAGACGGCACCGCCGCCGAAATTCATCGTCTGCTCGATCGAGACCATGCGGCTGCGCGGGCTATGACGAACCCTCGGGTCGCGCACGACGGCATCAACGGCGGCACCCTTGAAAATCCCCATCTCATGCGGGACGGCCCTGATCTGGGCACCGGCGACCGCCGCAGCACCGCCGACCTCTGAGCCGACGATGTGGCTGATGTCAGGCGCGATGATCTCGTCACCAGCGCGGCAATGGACCGCCATGGCGATCTGATTGCACATCGTTCCGGAGGGCAGAAAAACCGCCGCCTGCTTGCCGAGGAGTTCGGCCACGCGTTCTTCGAGTGCGCGCGTCGTCGGGTCCTCGCCTTTCTGCTCGTCGCCGACCTCCGCGTCTGCCATGGCCTTGCGCATCCCCGGCGACGGCCGTGTCATGGTGTCGGAGTACAGGTCGATCAGGCTGGTGGTCATCGCGTTCCATCCCAAGTTGGGCAGGCGACGCCGCCGGCCCGGTAAGACTGCGCAACAGGATAGCCGAGTTCCCGAGCGCCTGGCCACGATCGAGGTGCGGCCTGAGCAAGGCAGAATTGCCGCCGGCGAGGGAGCCCTTGCGCGACCGGGAGGTTGGGTCCACCCTACCCGGGAGGACAGGGCCTATCCGGCCCGTTGAAACAGCGAAAGGAAGGACAGGGAATGAAACTCGGCAAGGACGTCGCGGCTGTCGTGACGGGGGGGGCTTCGGGCCTCGGTGGGGCCACCGCAAAGGCGTTGGCAGCGCAGGGCGTCAAGGTCGCCATCTTCGACCTGAACGAGGCGACCGGGCAGAAGCACGCGGCAGAGATCGGTGCGAAGTTCTACAAGTGCGACGTGACCAACGAGGCGAGCGTGGACGCCGCGCTGGCGGCAGCGCGTAAGGACAACGGGCCGGAGCGCATTCTCGTCAACTGCGCCGGCATCGCGATCGCCAAACGCATCACGCGGAAGAACAAGGATACGGGCGCGATCGAACCGCATGATCTGGCGAGCTTCACGAAGGTCATCCAGATCAACCTGATCGGGACCTTTCTGATGATCTCGAAATGTGCGGCGAACATGCAGGCGCAATCGCCGCTGACGGCCGACGGCGAGCGCGGCGTGATCGTCAACACAGCTTCGGTGGCGGCCACCGACGGCCAGATCGGGCAAGTGGCCTATGCGGCGTCGAAAGGTGGTGTGCTCGGCCTGACGCTGCCGATCGCTCGTGATCTCGCGCAGTCCGGGATCCGGGTCTGCACGATCATGCCCGGCCTGTTCCTCACACCCATGTTCGATACGCTGCCGGACGAAGCCAAACAGTCGCTTGCCGCGTCAGTCCCGTTTCCGTCGCGCCTCGGCAATCCATCAGAATACGCGGCGCTCGCCTGTCACATTTGCGAGAACGGGATGCTCAATGGCGAGGCAATTCGCCTCGACGGCGCCATCCGGCTGGCTCCGCGCTGAGCTTTCCGGCGAAAATAACACCGGTCCGGTGGGCTTTCCGCCGGATCTTTACCACGGACGGATAATACTTTCACCAATTGCGATGGAACTTTAGCCTCTACTTGGCAATTCACTGTCAGGCCTATAAATAACCGGCTTCTTCCCGGGACCGATCTTCTGTCGTCAGGATGGCAGCTCGACCCGTGGTTTTCGTCGTCCGTTACCAACGCGTACTTTTGGATACATGCCCATGTTCGGTCAGTTGTCGCGTATTCGACAGACCCTGATAGCTGTCACAGCGGGTAGTACGATCCTCAGCCTCGGGGTGCTCGCGTTCGGGATGCACACCGTCGTTTCGGGCGGAACGTCGACGACAGCGACACCCGTTGCCACAGGATCCGACCGGACCGGTGCACAACATGGTACCAACAAACTCGCCGAAGCCATCGGTTTCGACATGTCGGCCGGAGAACGCGAGACGGCCGTCCTCGCAATCGAGGACCGCGCCTCCAGCGTAGAGACGCAAAGCGAGTGGGGTGAGCAGCTCCGCGAAAGCAAATACTTCGAACGGCTGAGGACAAACCGATCCGCGAACTGGCGATCGGACGGCGATGCGCCACGCAGATCCGGCCTGCTCAATGCGGAACCTGGTTCCGGGGGACCCTTGCTCGACATCTTCGGACGTCCGGTCCGATCCCCAAGCCTTTCGGCTGGGGCCGGTGGCTCGTTCACCAGTGGAACCTTCCGCACGGTCTGCGTCCGGACCTGTGACGGCTTCTACTGGCCGATCAGCTTTGCGACGACCAAGGATAATTTTCCCAAGGACCAGGAGACCTGCGAGCGGAGTTGCGGTGGCGCAAAACAGGCGCGCCTTTTCGTCTACAGGAACCCGGGCGAACAGACCGAAGACATGGAAGACCTCGACGGCAAGCCCTACAAACAGACGGCGACGGCATTCCAGTTCCGGGCGTCTTACAATGAAAGCTGCAAATGCCGCGCGCACCCGTGGGAAGAGGAATCGAAGGAACTCCATAGGACCTACGCAGCCGAAGAAGCTCTCAAGGCGCGCGTCACCGATGGAGACAAGAGGGCAAAGTCCGAGCTCAAGGCGTTGCGGCAGAAACGCGAAGGCAATGCGGCAAGAAATCCCAAATCGGGCAAGTCCAGTTCTCTCGGCGACAAGAGCCTGGAACCATCCAACTTCTCGCCGGGTCAAAGGGACGACAAGCGCCGCATGACCAAGGCTGGGCCACCACTGACCGTTGCCGCAATCGATAGCGGCTCACGCCTTCTGAGCAAGATGCCGGACAGGGTCACCGCCGCACGCCTCGTGCCGCAGATCGTCGTGACGCGCTACGTGCCTCACTCGGTCGGTCACAAGTCGACCGGGAACGCCACGCCTGCGACTCCGGCCTCTCCCCGACGCGATGCCGAACTCCATATCCCGCAGGTTCCCGCACACAAGGTCGTTCAGCGCTGACGGACCCTGGACACCGGGGTGTCCCATCTGCCGTCGCATCGACCGGGCGGACTATTCAGCCTTTGTTTGCATCTCTCGGGCATAAGGCATCCCTGGAGCGTCCGAAGGCGCTCCTGTCGCGCCGGTGCGTCGTTCGCGCTGACTGCGTGTCCTGTCGCCAAACCGTTATGACGTGCGTTTCATGCGTTGCTCTGCGTCGAGGATCCTGTTCAGGACGATGGTTGTCGGCGCGTCGCTGATCGCTGCCAGCGGGGCTGAGGCGCAGACGTCCTTTTTCGACATGATTTTCGGTTCGAGCCAGCCGCAACCCCAATATCGGCCGGTACCGCGCGCCGTCGAGAGCGTGCCTCCGCGTGCACATGCCGCCGAGGAGGCTGAAAGCGGCCAGCGCAGCATGCCACGAGGGGGAGGGGCGACGTACCGCACGATCTGTGTGAGGACTTGCGACGGTTTCTTCTTTCCGATCAGCTTCGCCACGACACGAAACAACTTTTCGGCCGACCAGAAAAAGTGCGAGGCGAGCTGCAGTGAGGCGCGCATCTTCGTCTACCGGAACCCTGGCGAGGGAGTCGAAGACGCGATCGATCTTTCCGGGCGGCCGTACACGCGGATCCCAAACGCGTTCAAATTTCGCAAAGTGCACGTCGAGCAATGTGGCTGCCGACCCGCGCCATGGACCGAGGCAGAACTGAAGCGCCACCGGGCCTATGCGGCGAACGAGGACAATACTCTCGGCGCGGAGCCGACAAGCGGCGAGACAGATATGGCCGACGACAAGGCCAACGAGAAAACCGCCGCAGACAATCCGCTCGCCGTGGCTGTCACCGAGACGACGGCAGACGCAAGCGATCCAGAGGCAGCCCGGCCACCGGCAGTCTCGCCGAAGGCGTCCGACCGGCCGCGGCGCGCTGCAGAAAAGTCCGCTGGACGGAAGCCCGTCCGATCTGGAGTGACGAGCACTGTTGCTACAGCGGGCGCACAGGGCAGCAAGGCCAGCGCGCCGTCGGGCGGCGGATTCGGCCTCTTCTCGATGGGCCTCGGCGCGCAACCGCAGTACGTCTGGCCGGGTGACCCGCCGCGCCGCCGCTAGGCTAGCCGCGCGGCGAGACCGTCGGCGAAGCCGGCAAGTTCGAGGTCGAGCGCGGTGACACCGCCGGCTTCATGGGTCGTCAAAGTGACGTCGACACGGTTGTAGACGTTGGTCCATTCGGGATGGTGGTTCATCTGCTCCGCCTTGAGCGCGACGCCGCTCATAAATGCGAACGCCGTCGCAAAATCCTGAAATCTGAAATTGCGGCAGATGGCGCTGCGACGGTCGGCACGCTTCCAGAGCGGCATCGCGTCGAGTGCAGCCGTCAATTCCGCATCCGTCAGGCATTTTCCCATTGCGTTTACTCCATCGGCCCATGACAACCTATAGCGATACGATATTGAGCGTTACGACATCGGGCTTGACAACTTTCGGCATGACACTGATCGCATTCATCTGTCGGGGCAACACCTGCCGCTCACCCCTGGCCGAAGCGCTGGCCCGTCGCTCGTTCGCAGATGTCGCACGGCCGGTGACGGTGGCGTCCGCTGGCGTCGCAGTCGACAGGCCCGGAGCACCGGCCGATCCTCGCGCCGTAGCGGCCGGTGCGCGATACGGCCTCGACCTCACGTCGCACAGGGCCGCTGCACTCACCGTCGATCTGGTCGCAAGCGCCGATTTCCTGATCGCACTCGATCAGCGGACCCAATCGGAAATCCTGGCTCGCTATGGAACAGATACGTGTCGCGTTCCGCTCCTGATGTCGTTTCAACCGAACGCGGGGGGGCCGGACGTGGCCGATCCATACTACGGCACGGACGAAGATTATGCCCGCGCTCTCAATCTGATTTCAGCGGGCATCGACGGTCTCGTGCGTTCACTCAGATGAGATCGTACGTCGCCTCGACGCCGTATGGTCCACCACCGACGCCGGGGCGGGACGACAACAGGGCGAAGCGATGCACGTCGAACGGCGCGACGCGCAGATGTCCCGCGTCCTCAAGAAATTGCGCGATCTGACGCACGCGGCCGTGACGAATGCGGGCGAGGGTGACGTGGGGCACGAACGTGCGGGAGTCGGCGGGAAGGCCGCACTGACGGGCGACGCGGTCGACGGCGCGCTGGAGTGCGCTCAATGCTTCCGATGGGACGACGGCTGCATAGATCGACGTCGGAGAACCCGAGCCGAACGTGCTCGCGCCGCGGATTTCGAGGCTGAAGCCTTGCGCCTCGATCCGTGCAAGGCCGTCGTCGATCTCGTGCGCGAGTGTCGGCGATACGTCTCCGAAAAAGCGCACCGTCAGATGCATGTTGTCGGCGCTGATCCAGTGTGCGCCATCGATTTCACCACGCAGCAAAGCGAGATGCTGGCGGGCCATCGTGGGCAGTTCGAGCGCTGCGAACAAGCGGGGCATCATGAACTCCAGGAGCAGGGCAAACCGGCGGATCGAGCGCTACCTCACGCGGCGGCTCAGCGACCGCTGTGTGCGACACGTCACTTGACCGCACCGACCTTCGCCGAGCGAATCTGAGCGATAAGTTCCTCGACCTTGGGCAGGATTCCAGCGACGATCGCTTCGACGCCCTTCTGGTTCGGATGGATGCCGTCAGCGAGATTGAGTTCTGGCTTCAACGCGATCGGCTCGAGAAAAAACGGATAGAGCAGGGTGCCGTGACGGGTGGCAAGGTCAGGGAATATGCTGTCGAAGGCCACACGGTAGGGCTCGCCGAGATTGACCGGAGCGCGCATCCCGGCGATCAGGACATGCTTGCGGGCCGCGACGAGCGTCGAAACGATCCTATCCAGATTGGCGCGGGCTGCATCCGTGCTCAGACCACGCAGCGCGTCGTTGGCACCGAGTTCGAGGATTACGCCGTCTGCATCGTCGGGGACGGCCCAGGCCAGCCGCTCGAGACCGGCGGCGGTGGTGTCGCCGGACACGCCCGAATTCACAACTTCGACGTCATGGCCGCGCTTTTTCAGCTCCCGCTGGAGAACCTCGGGGAAGGCCTGGCTCGCGGGAAGTTGATAGCCGGCCGTGAGGCTGTCCCCGAACGCGACGAGTTTCACGGATCTCGCCTCGGTGGCGCCGGATGCGATCGCGAGCAACGAGACCGCCAGACCGGTCCCGGCCAGGGCCCGCGCCAGCGCACGCTTGCAGAAATCGAAGAACACTCCCAAATCCTTTCCTGGCGGTCCGACGACCGGCCCGCCGGTAGACCCTCAATTCGCCCTGATCTTCCCGGACCAGAGCGTGCCACCTGCGATTCGGGCGCGCCCACACGGCGATTCCCGGTACAGTTCATACGTAAGATCACCTTTCGGCCAGAGCAAGGCGAGCTTGTTTGCCGAACCCCGCCGACACGAGAAGGAAGCCTTTCGTGACTTCGATGCCGAGAGCCAATGCCATTTCCCTCCGCGACGTCGCTTTGACGCTCGACAGCAGGGCCGGCCCGGTCGAAATCCTGAAATCGGTCACGCTCGACATCGCGCAGGGCAGTTCGGTCGCGATCGTCGGCGCCTCGGGTTCGGGGAAGACGTCGCTGCTGATGATCATGGCGGGGCTCGAGCGGGCAACACGGGGAGCGGTCCATGTCGCGGGCCACGACTTCACAAACCTCAGTGAGGATGGACTCGCACTCGCGCGCGGACGTGACATCGGCATCGTCTTCCAGTCGTTTCATCTCGTCCCGACCATGACCGCGCACGAGAATGTGGCTCTGCCACTCCTCCTTGCCGGGCGCACCGACGCGGAAGACAACGCTACGGCTCTCCTGCAGACCGTCGGCCTCGGACACCGGCACGAACACTTCCCGGCCCAGCTTTCCGGCGGCGAGCAGCAACGCGTCGCACTCGCCCGCGCGCTCGCAGCCAAACCTAAAATCCTGTTCGCCGACGAACCGACCGGCAATCTCGACGAGAGCACGGGCCGGACGATCACGGAACTGCTCTTCGATCTCCATCGCAAACATGGCGCCACGCTCGTTCTCGTCACACACGATGCCGGTCTTGCAAAACGTTGCGGCCGGGTCGTACGCATGAGTGACGGGCGGATCACGGACGACGGACTGGCGACGAAAAGCGTAACACAAGGGCAGCCGGCATGACGCCTTCGGTGGTCACGACCGAGCCTGCTCCGCTCGGAAGCGCACAGAAGCTGAAGCTCGCCTGGCGGCTCGCGGTGCGCGAGCTACGCGGCGGGCTCGGCGGCTTTTATGTTTTCATCATGTGCATTGCTCTGGGCGTCGGCGTCATCGCTGCCGTCGGCTCGCTGGCGGATGCGTTGAGATCGAGTTTCGAGAGGCAGGGCGCAGCGATCCTCGGTGGCGATGTGACGCTTTCGCGGCCGCATGCGCGCGCTACCGATACCGAGCGCCGGTGGCTCGACGGCAAAGGTCGCGTGAGCGAAGTGGTTACGGTGCGCGCAATGGCGCGCCGCATCGACGGCACCGAACAGGCACTGGTCGAGATCAAGGGCATCGACGACCGTTATCCCATGACGGGCACCGTCACGCTGTCCGAGGGCAGTACACTGCCGGCTTTGCAGGGTACATCAGACGTCGTGGTTGAGCCGATCCTTCTCGAACGGCTCGGCCTCAAGACAGGAGAGACGCTCCAGCTCGGCAAGACCACGCATCGCATCGCCGGGACGATCCTCGCCGAACCCGACAAGATCGCCGACCGGCTTACGGTAGGGCCACGGATCCTGATGTCGACCCGATCGCTCGAGGCGACGGGTTTCGTCGATCCGGGAAGTCTCGCCACGTGGCGCTATGCACTTGTGCTCGGAGACACACGGCGCGACGACCCCAGTCCGCTCGTCGGGTTTCGGGATCAGCTCAAGTCCGGCCTTCCCGAAGCTGGCTTCACCGTGCGCGACCGGCGCGATCCGTCACCGAATGTCACACGGACGCTGGAGCGGCTCCGGCAGTTTCTCACACTGCTCGGTCTCACGGCGCTGATCGTCGGCGGTGTCGGCGTTGCCAATGCGGTCGCGACCTACATCGACAAGCGGCGCAGCGTGATCGCGACGTTCAAAAGTCTCGGCGCCACCAGTGATGTCATCTTCGGGCTGCATCTCATCCAGGTGCTTCTGATGACCGCGATCGGCATCGGCATTGGCCTGATCCTCGGTTCAGGGCTGACGCTGGCGGTGGCGTGGCTCGCCGGGAGTGCTCTGCCGATCCAGGCCGATATCCGTATCAGTCCGATGGGCCTCGGCATCGCCACGATGTACGGCCTTCTGGTGGCGCTGGTTTTCATCCTATGGCCTCTCGGGCGTGCCGAGCAGATCAGGGCGACGGTGTTGTTCCGTGACGAAGCAGGCGCCGGATCGGCACGGCCGAGGCGCGCGATCGTCGTCATGACCGCGATCGCGGTCGTCGTGCTTTTCCTGCTGGCTGTGCTGACTGCGGAAGCGAAACTGCTGGCGACGTACTACTCCCTCGCCGTCGCCGGAGTTCTCATTGGCTTCTGGGCACTCGGCTGGGCAATCACGTGGCTGGCCCGGCGCGTCAAGCGGCCCAGGCGGCCAGAGCTTGCGCTCGCCATCGGCGACATCGGCGCACCCGGAGGTCTCACACGCTCGGTGGTGCTTTCGCTCGGCACGGGTCTATCGCTTCTTGTCGCGGTGGCGCTGGTCGACCGGTCGATCGTGAACGAACTCCAAGGACGCGTGCCGCAGACGAGCCCGAACTACTTCATGCTCGACATCAAGCGCAGCGAGCTCTCTGCGTTCGAGACACTCGTGAGGGGCATCAACCCGGCGGCGGAAATCCATTCTGCGCCGATGCTGCGCGGGCGCATCGTGCGGGTCGGCGACACGCCGGCCGAGCAGGTGAAAGGCCGCCCCGAACATGCGTGGGTGTTGAGCGGTGATCGTGGTCTGTCCTATGCCGAGACGGTTCCCGACGGGTCGACCGTGGTCGAGGGGACGTGGTGGGAGAAAGGGTATTCCGGGCCGCCGCTCCTCTCCATGGAGGCCGAGATCGCTCGCGGGCTCGGGCTCAAGATCGGCGACAAGCTCACCGTCAACATCCTCGGCCGGAACATCACCGCCGAGATCGCGAACCTGCGTGACGTGAAATGGGAAAGCCTCGCGATGAATTTCGTGCTGGTGTTCTCGCCGAATACGCTCGCCGGGGCGCCGCACAACGTGCTGGCGACGGTGACGCTGCCCAAGTCCGCGCCCCTCGCCGAGGAGGCAATGCTCGCACGGGAGGTCGGAAAGGCCTTTCCGGCCGTTACCGCCATTCGCGTCAAGGATGCGATCAACCAGTTCAATGCCGTATTCGGGCGCGTCATGACGGCCGTCAGGGCTGCGAGCAGCCTGACCCTGCTTGCTGGTGCCCTAGTTCTCGCCGGTGCACTCGCCACGGCCCAGCGGCGACGCATCAAACAGGCGGTCATCCTGAAGACGCTGGGGGCCACCCGGCGGACGATCCTCGCGACGCATATGGCCGAGTACGGGCTCCTGGCGCTGGCGACTTCGGTAATCGCTGCGGCGCTTGGCGGGATCGCTGCCTGGGCGACCGTCGCGCAGATCATGAAACTCGAATTCGTGTTCTCGCCGATGGCGCTCGTCCAGGCCCTGGCCGTCGCGCTGGTACTAATCGCGGTCTTCGGGGGCTTCGGAACGGCCCGGGTGCTCAAGGCGAGGCCGGTCCCCTACCTTCGATCGGAGTAATACCGAGCGCTGGTAACGTGGAATTTATCTAAATTTTTCAACGGCTGCCTCCGCCCGGCATCCGGGTTTCTACCCCTTGTTTTCGGCGAAGTGTTCCCTATCTTTGGCGCATCTGCGTCGCAATCTAGCGGCAAGCTGGGCCATGGCGCAGGCAAGACAGCATCTTGCAGGAGGGCTTAATCCTCCGCCAGGACTGGCAGTGGATCAAGACTAGGGAAACCAAATGGCTCAGATCGACAACAGATATGCCCGCTCCGGCTCGGTGCCGAGCGCCGGCGTCGAGATCGACGAAGGTCTCCGGAGCTACATGCTCCGTGTCTACAACTATATGGCGGGTGGCCTGGCGCTCAGCGGCCTGGTTGCATTTACGCTGTTCAACATGGCTGTGACGAACGATCAGTCGCAGGCTGCGGCCAAGTTCGGCTCGAAGTTCCTGACGCCGTTCGGCAAGGCCCTCTACGGCTCGCCGCTGATGTGGGTGCTCGTGCTCGCCCCGCTGGCGTTCGTGCTTCTGCTTTCGTTCCGGGTCTACAAGATGAGCCCGGCGGCGACGCAGATCGCGTTCTGGTCGTTCGCGGTCGTGATGGGCGCGTCGCTCTCGACGCTGCTGCTCCGCTACACCGGCGCCTCCATCGCGCAGGTGTTCGCGATCACGGCGACGGCGTTCGCGGCTCTCAGCCTCTTCGGCTACACGACGAAGAAGGACCTGAGCGGCTGGGGTTCGTTCCTGATCATGGGTGTGATCGGCCTGATCCTCGCCGGCCTCGTCAACATCTTCCTGCAGTCGTCGGGTCTGCAGTTCGCGATCTCCGCGATCGGTGTGCTCGTGTTCGCTGGCCTGACCGCCTATGACACGCAGAACATCAAGGACCACTACTACGAAGTCGCGCATGACGGCGCTCTGGCGACGAAGACGGCGGTGATGGGTGCCCTGAACCTGTACCTCGACTTCATCAACATGTTCCAGTCGCTGCTCTACCTCATGGGTGACCGCGAGTAACCAATTCGGGCGCAAGCCTGAGTGAGACGAGGCACCCCGCATCGCGAGATGCGGGGTGCTTTTTTTGCGGGCTTCGGCATGCGGCGGCCACAATCTCCGTTACACGTTGACGGGCTGGCCAGGTGAATTACCCTGCCCCGGCATCAGCTTCTCCAGCCCTCCTCGCACGGAACTTCACCAATGCCCGCCATGCTGCGCCCTCGCGACGGCCGACTTCTTCTGACCCTTTTTCTCACCCTTTCGACCACTGTCGTCCTCGTTCTCGCAGGCGGGGCGGGCACGACCGCCACGGCGGCGGGTATGTCGCAGTATCCGTCGCGCCCGAACAACTGCCAGCCGATCAACGGACCGTTCGATGCATGGATCGGCGGTGTCCGTTCCGAAGCGCTGAAACGCGGCATACGACCGCAGACGATCGCACGCGCGCTCGACGGCATCACGCACGATCCCGACATCATTCGTATCGATCGCGGGCAGAGTTTCTTTGCGCAAAGTTTCCTCGAGTTCTCGGCGAAGCTCGCAACCGGCAACCGGGTCACGAACGGCAAGGCGCAGATGCGCAAATTCGCCGGTACCTTCGAGCGGGCCGAGGCCGAATTCGGGGTGCCCGCGCCTGTCATCACGGCGTTCTGGGCGCTCGAAAGCGACTTCGGTGCCGGCATCGGCAAACGTCCGGTGATCCGGTCGCTGGTAACGCTGGCCTGGGACTGCCGGCGCAGCGAGATGTTCCGCGAGGAGTTGTTTGCCGCGCTCACGATCATCGACCGGGGGGACCTCGTACCGGAAGAGATGATCTCGAGCTGGGCCGGGGAACTCGGGCAGACACAGTTCCTGCCGACGCACTACGCAAAAAGCGCTGTCGATTACGATGGTGACGGCAAGCGCAACCTGTTCAAGAGCCCGGCGGACATTATCGGTTCCACGGCGAATTTCATTCGCAGTCTCGGCTGGACCAAAGGCCAGCCGTGGCTGGAGGAGGTGCAATTGCCCGCGTCACTGCCGTGGGAAAAGGCCGGGCTCGACGTGAAGCTGGCGCGGTCCGAGTGGGCGACGCTCGGCGTCCGCCTCGCCAACGGCCAACCGCTGGCCGCCGACGGCCTCGAAGCCTCGCTTATCATCCTGCAGGGTCGTGGCGGCCCCGCATTTCTCGCCTATCCGAACTTCAAGATCTTCACGGAGTGGAACCAGTCGCTCAACTACGCGACGACAGCGGCCTATCTCGCGACACGGCTCGACGGAGCCGGGCCAATGAGCCGCGGTCCCAGTCCCGGACAGCCGCTGACCATGGATCAGCTCAAGGACCTTCAGACGCTCCTGGTGCGCGGCGGCTATGGCGACGTC
>DAOMWV010000060.1:0-13888 GCA_035436725.1 Hyphomicrobiaceae bacterium | reverse complement strand
CCGCCAGTCCAATCTGCTCGTGAGTGAAACCAGCGGCCACGAGCGCACTCACTGCCGCGTCGAGTTCGCCGAGCGAACGAAAGGCGGCGATCGAAAATCTCGTCTTCTGGCCCCACTCAACCATTTCCGGCGTCCTTAAATGCGCACCGGCGAGCCTGCTTTATCAAACCCCGTCGCCCAGGGAGACGACAGACGGGTGTGGATACGACACGCTCGCCGGTGATGGGGCAGATGGACTCGAAAGAGGGGAGAGAGAGCCAGCCGCCCATTCCAGAAACTCACGCGTTCCACTTGCCGCTGGCGGTTCCGCCGGCAAGGTCCGCCAGCTTGCGAGGATCGCGGATCGTGACGAGAACGCATTGTTCGAGGTCAATCACGCCGTCGTGCCGGAATTTCGTGAAGGTCCTGCTGACCGTCTCGATCGTGAGGCCCAGAAAATCCGCTATATCCGACCGCGTCATCGGCAGGACGAGTTCGTTGGGCGACGTCCCGCGCCGGGCGTTGCGCCGCGACAGCGCCAACAGGAACGAGGCGACCTTCTCTGTCGCAGTCCGATGGCCAACCGTAACCACCAGCTCCCGCGCCGCGACCAGTTCCTGCGACATGGCCGAATAGAGCGCCATGCAGAAGGCTCCATTATCGTGCGCCTTCTCACGGAGGTCGCCGAGCGTAAAGCAGCGAACGCGTGTCCGCTCGGTCGCCTGCGCGTTCGTTCCGTGTGCCTCGATGGCACCGAGACCGACGATGTCGCCCGGATAGGCGAAATCCATGACCTGACGCCGGCCATCGGGCAGGACGCGATAGATGCAGAGGTGTCCTGCCTCGACGATGTAGACGTGGCTTGCCGGATCGCCTTCCCGGAAGACGTGGTCCTTTGCGTTGACCACGCGAACCGCGCCGCCGTCGAGACCCTCGAACGGCCGCTTGACCAGACCGTCCGACGCCGTGTGCGGCGTGTGGCGCGTCGGGGTTTCCTGCCGTTCCGGGGCATAAGCGATCGCTAGCATCTCGGTCTCCTCGCGCTCAGCAAATCTGACTCAAATCTGATGCGCTTAGATGACCCCCCCGCTGCTACGGCATGACGACAGGGCTGTAAGTTCGTGTAACAATGTGTAACAAGCGGGCTGGTAGCAGACCCTTGCCGCCGCCCCGGTACTGCAGTCGAAACGGAACCTGAATGCCGTCACAGAACCATCCGTTGACCATCCTTGTCATTGACGACGAACAACCCGTCCGTACGCTGCTGAGGGAGTGTTTCGACCTCGAGGGCTTCCGCGTGCTCGAAGCGGACAGCTCCGTATCCGCTCTGGACCAGCTTTCACGCGAACCCGTGGATCTCGTCACCCTCGACCTCAAACTGGGCGGGGAAAGTGGTCTCGAACTCGCCGCCGAAATGCGCGCGCGCCGGAACGTTCCCATCGTGATGATCACCGGCAAAGGCGACACTATCGACCGCATTGTCGGCCTCGAACTGGGAGCCGACGACTACATCACCAAGCCCTTCCATGTCCGCGAGGTCCTCGCTCGCGTCCGGGCGGTCCTGCGGCGATACGACGCCGGCCATGCCCCGGATACCGCCCAGCCGCCCGCCCAGGCCCAGCAGAACCAGGCCGAGCGCTACGCTTTCGCCGGGCTCGTCCTCGATTGCAGCGCGCGCGAACTCGCGACCGACACCAATGAACGCCGCGACCTGACGACGGCGGAATTCAACATGCTTGAGATGTTTGTCCGCCGCCCGTCACGTGTCCTCTCGCGCGACAACATCATGGACATCCTCAAGGGCCACGACTGGTCCCCATACGACCGGTCGATCGACGCCCTCGTCGTCAGGCTGCGCAGAAAGATCGAGCCCGACCCCGATATGCCGCGCCTGATCAAGACAGTGCGGGGCGTCGGCTACGTCTTCACCCCCGACGTCAGGAAGGTCTGACTTCACCGGCTGATGCAGCCGCGATGGCCCGCCTGAGCGCGTCGGCGAGGTCGAGTCGCGTGAACGGCTTCCGCAGCAGTTCGACCCGCAACGCTCGGCGATCCTCGCCACGCAGGATCTCGTCCGGATAGCCCGACGCCAGCACGACCGCGATCGCCGGCCGGTTCTGCGCCACCCAGCGCGCCACGTCGAACCCGCTGAGCCCCTGCCCCATCACCACGTCGCTGAACACCGCTGCGAATTCCGCTCCACCCCGCATGATGTCGACCGCCACCTGGCCACTGTCCGCCTCGACGACCGTGTAGCCCAACGCTTCGAGTTGCCCGCGGCTCGTTGCCCGGACCTCCGGACTGTCCTCGACCAGCAGCACCCGCTCGCCGGGCCGCGCCGGCTCCAGCTCGACCGCAGTCTCCGTCACAGGGGCCGTCGTCTCGACCCCGATCCTCGGCAGATAGAGATTGACCGTCGTACCCCGCCCGACCTCGCTGTATATCGTGACCGCCCCACCGCTGTCCTTGGCGAGACCGTAGATGGAACTGAGCCCGAGCCCGGTACCGCGCCCCGCCTCTTTCGTCGAAAAGAAGGGTTCGAAAGCTCTCTGCTTGACCTCGTCCGTCATCCCCGTGCCGGTATCTGCGACCGACAGACGGACATAGTCGCCGAGGGCCAGACGCGTCTCGCCTTCCCCCGCCCCTTGAGAGGCGTCGTCGATGGTAACATTGGCAGTCTCGATCAGCAGCTGCCCGCCCTTCGGCATCGCATCGCGGGCATTGATCACGAGGTTCAGGATCGCGTTCTCGACTTCGCTCGGATCGGCAAGGATGGTCCAGACTTCGCGCTCGAGGCTGGTCGTCAGTGTGATGCGCTCGCCGAGCGTACGCCCGAGCAGTTCCGCCAGTCCGATCACCTGCTCGTTGAGGTTGATCTCGGCCGGAGCGAGCGTCCGCCGCCTCGCGAACAGCAGCAGGCGCGAGGTGAGCCGCGCCCCCATTTCCGCCGCGTCCTGCGCACGCCCCAGCAGCGTTCGCTCCTTTTCCCCTTCGAGCCGCATCTCGAGCAGTTCGAGATTGCCGGTGATCACCGTGAGCAGGTTGTTGAAATCGTGGGCGACGCCGCCGGTGAGCTGCCCGAACGCCTCCATCCTCTGCGTGCGCACGAGCTGCGCCTGCGATTCCTCGCGCCGCCGCATCTCCTCGCGCAGTTCCGCCGTGCGCGCCTCGATTTCCACCTCGAGTGCGTCCTGTGCCCGCTTCTGGTCCGTGACGTCTCGCAGGACAACGGTGTAGACGCGCTCGCCCCCGGCCTCGAGCTTGGAAATTGAGGCTTCCGCAAAGAACTCCTCCCCCGATTTCCTGAGCGCGACGATCTCCGTCCGCTCAGCCATCCGCCGTGCGACCACCGTCCCTCGCCCGAAAGTCTCCACCATGACCTCGTGCGAACCTCGAAACCGCTGCGGCATGAGTATCGTCAGCGGTTGCCCGACCACCTCCGCCTCGCTGTAGCCGAATACAACCTCCGCGCCATGGTTGAAGGCGACGATGCGCTGCTCCGCATTCATCGATATGATCGCGTCGACGGACACCGCGACGATACCCTGGAACCTGGCGGCGCTTTCCTCAAGCGCGCGCGCGGCTCGCCGGCCCTCCGACACGTCACGCATGACACCGACCACCCGCACCACACGGTCGTTTTCCACGACCGGCTTGCCGGAGATATGGACCCACCTCTCCGCGCTGCCCGTTGACCGGATCAGCCTGACCGACACATCGAGACCATCCCCGCTCGCGCTGCCGAGTGCTCGTGCCCAGGCGGCCTGAAGCATCGACCGGTCCGCCGGATCGACGACATCTATCAGCTTTCCGAGCGTGGCCCCGTGCGGCGGCAATCCCGTCAACTCCCGCACACGGCCATCGGTATCGAAACGTCCCGTCACCGTGTCGCACGCCCAGGCGCCGAGCTGCATCAGCGACGCGCCGAGACCGTGTTGTGTCTCGACATCGACGATCTGCAACCGCACCACGCCGCGATAGACGAGATAGCTTGCAGCCACTGCCAGAGCCTGCCCGACGAGAAGATCGAAGTCGGACCGCATTTCGAACGCCACCCCGACCGCCGCCGCAATGGCCCACAGTCCGGCAGCGGCAGCCAGCGGAACAGCGTCATGTGACACCGCATCGAGATCGACGGATTGCTCGTCGGTGGCCTGAGACAGCAACCGCCACGCCGCAACCGACCCCACGACGATGGCGGCTATGCCGGCCATTGTACCCGTCCAGGTAAGGGTCCCGTCTTCGAGGGCAAACAGGCTCGGCACCGCCGGCACGGCGATGCCTGCGAAAGCGACGACACCAAAGATCGCCCCGATCGCGACGTCGATCCTGGCCTTTTCCGTCTTGAGGATCGTCCGCGACGAGGTCCCGAGCGTCAGCGCGAGAAAGCCGATTGCGCCCGCGAGCCGGGCCACGACCCAGAAATAGCTCGCAGTTTCGAATGTCGATCCTGCATGCGAAGACGTGATACGCAGCCCATAGGCAAGATGCAGAGTTTCGAGCACCGCCACCCCGAGCGCGACCGCCCCCAGGATGGTGAGTGTGCGTCGCGCCGGCCGCATCGGCCGTTCGCGCGAAATTGCGAAAACGAAGCACGCAAATACCACCGTCGCGACGCCGGTGGCGAGAAGTGCGAGATCGACAATGAGCGCCCCGCGCCCGGCGCCTGTATCGAGCATCGGAAACGCACGACCGGCGGCGAGCGCCACGAGACAGCCGACGGCGACACCGATCGCGGCGAGCAGCGGCCGCATGACCCTTGCCCGTGCCAGATCGTCGACGATCCGCACACCTTTGTATTCGTCTCCCACTACGCCTCGTCCGTCATTGCTCAGGATGCATCGTGATCAAGCCTTACCACAATGACCGGACGATCTCATCGGTTTGCGAGGTACCCCCTCGGGGTCAGCAAAATGCCGGCCGGGACAGTCCCGACCGGCGTCTACAGGTGAGCCGTCAGCCCCTCAACGGCAGACCAGCACCGGGATGTGGGAATGGGTCACGACCTTGTTCGCCTGCGAGCCGAGCAGAAGACGCGACATGCCGCGCCGCCCGTGTGACGCCATGACGATCAGATCGCACCCGCGCTGCTTTGCAACCTCCACGATCGCATCGGCCGGGAACGCGTCCTTGGCATGAAGGGCCTCGCACGCCACCCCCATGGCCTTCGCCTTCGCCTCCGGTGCACTCAAAGTGGCCTTGGCGTGCTCCGCCGAAGCCTTCTCGTATTCGTCGGTCGGAAAGGCGATGACCGCCTCGCCGGATACCATCGCCGTCCAAGGCTCGGTTGCGGTCAGCAGCGTTACCTTCGCACCGAGCGCCTTGGCGAGACCGAGACCCTGGTCGATGGCCTTGTTGGCGAGTTCCGATCCGTCCGTCGCAATAAGGATGTTCTTGTACATCGGGGGCACCTCCGGCGTTTCAGTTATCGTCTACCTTCGACCCCGGCCCGCTCCCTCGCCTTGAGCCGTATCAAGCGTACCGGCATCCCCCGACGCCCGTACGCTCCGTCTATCGGACCCGCTACCACGTGCCAGCCTAACCCGCCGCTGGCGATGACCGCGCCATTCGGTTATGCAGCCCTGAAACCCACCCGTCCCAACCGTCGGACAACGGCCCGTCATCATGCTCAAGACCCGCATCATCCCCTGCCTCGACGTCAAGGACGGCCGCGTCGTCAAAGGCGTGAACTTTGTCGATCTCGTCGATGCCGGCGACCCCGTCGAGGCCGCCGCCGCCTACGACGCAGCCGGCGCGGACGAGTTGTGCTTCCTTGACATCACCGCGAGCCACGAGAACCGCGATACCATCTTCGACATCGTCGAACGTACCGCCTCACGCTGCTTCATGCCACTGACCGTGGGCGGCGGCGTGCGCACCACCGACGACATCCGCCGCCTACTCAACGCCGGCGCCGACAAGGTCTCGATCAACACCGCCGCCGTCCACCGCCGCGATTTCGTCCGCGAGGCGGCCGAGAAATTTGGCGCCCAGTGCATCGTCGTCGCCATCGACGCCAAGTCCGTGGGCCATGACCAATGGCAGATCTTCACCCACGGCGGCCGCAAGCCGACCGGCATCGACGTGATCGATTACGCCCGCGAGGTCACGACCCTCGGCGCGGGCGAGCTCCTGCTGACCTCCATGGATCGCGATGGCACGAAGGCGGGCTTCGACCTCGCCTTGACGCGCGCGGTCGCGGACGCAGTCACGGTACCCGTGATTGCGTCAGGCGGCGTCGGCACTCTCGATCACCTCGTCGACGGCGTCACGAAGGGTCACGCCTCCGCCGTGCTCGCCGCCTCCATCTTCCATTTCGGCACCTTTACGATTGCTGAAGCCAAGGCCCACATGGCGCACGCTGGCATCCACGTCCGCACCGCGTGACCGTCACCAAACCACCGAAGTCACGATCGCCTGTGCAGCGGACATGATTCGGCGTCCTGGCATTCGTTCGGACAGCAGCAGGCTGGTCACCGCGCATCACCAGACACAGAATGAACACGTTTTTCCGCATTGCCGCAAATGGCGGCAGACCTTGCCCGATCCACGGCCAAAAAACACGTCCCACCACTTGCGGAGACGACGGATGCCCCCATTTCATTAATAAAGCAGCGCACGTTCATCCGTCGGGCGCTGGACCGAAAATGATTGCGGGCAACAACCTCACGGTCAATTGAACGCGGCTATCGCGCAACGCCGTGGCCGAAACATCTCGCAAACTTATGCTCGCCCCATTTTTCTGGTGTAGAATAGATCTCGGATGGTGACTGAACAGGCGGTGATAACCATGCCGATGACGCAGGACAACATCTTCGACCTCTACGCCAAGTCGTACGAGAGTCTGAAGCAGACGCGGATGTCGCTCAAGGACTACCTTGAGAATTGCAAGTCCGACCCGGCCTATTACGCCGGTGCCGCCGAGCGCATGATCGCGGCGATCGGCGAACCCGAACTGGTCGATACGGCCAAGGACAATCGCCTGAGCCGCATCTACATGAACCGGACGATCAAGGTCTATCCGGCCTTCCGCGACTTCTACGGCCTCGAGGAAACCATCGAGCGCATCGTCGGCTATTTCCGCCACGCCGCCCAGGGCCTCGAAGAGCGCAAGCAGATCCTCTACCTCCTGGGTCCTGTCGGTGGCGGCAAGTCCTCGCTCGCCGAGCGCCTCAAGGAACTCATGGAGAAGCGGCCGATCTACGTACTCGCCACCAACGACGAGGTGAGCCCGGTCTTTGAAAGCCCGCTTGGCCTGTTCGACCCGACCACCATGGGCCCGATGCTCGAAGAGCGGTACGGCATCCCGCGCCGCATGCTGACGGGCCTCATGAGCCCATGGGCCGTCAAGCGGCTCGACGAATTCGGCGGTGATATTTCGAAATTCTCGGTCGTCCAGCTCTACCCCTCGAAGCTGCGCCAGATCTGCGTCGCCAAGACCGAACCCGGCGACGAGAACAACCAGGACATCTCTGCCCTCGTCGGCAAGGTCGACATCCGCAAGCTCGAACACTTCGGCCAGAACGACGCCGACGCCTACTCGTATTCCGGCGGCCTCAATCGCACGACGCAGGGCCTTCTCGAATTCGTCGAGATGTTCAAGGCCCCCCTCAAGATGCTGCATCCGCTGCTGACCGCGACGCAGGACCGATCCTACGTCGGCACCGAGAATGTCGGCTCGATGCCTTATCAGGGCATCATCATCGCCCACTCGAACGAGAGCGAGTGGCAGTCGTTCCGTTCCAACAAGAACAACGAGGCCTTTCTCGACCGTATCTGCGTCATCACGGTGCCCTATTGCCTGCGCGTCTCCGAGGAGAAGAAGATCTACGAGAAACTGCTGCAGGCGTCCGACCTCAAGAACGCGCCGTGCGCACCGGGCACGCTCGAAATGCTGGCGCGCTTCTCCGTTCTCACGCGCCTCAAGGAGCACGAGAACTCCCAGCTCTTCTCGAAGATGCGCGTCTATGACGGTGAAAGCCTGAAGGACACTGACCCCAACGCCAAGACCATGCAGGAGTACCGCGACGCCGCCGGCGTGACCGAGGGTATGGACGGCGCATCCACGCGCTTCGCCTACAAGATCCTGTCGGAAACCTTCAACTTCGACAACACCGAGGTTGCCGCCGATCCCGTCCATCTCATGTACGTGATCGAACAGGCCGTCCGCCGCGAACAGATGAGCGAGGAGACCGAGAGCCGCTATATCGAGTTCCTCAAGGAGGAACTCGCGCCGAAGTACGCTGAATTCATCGGCAACGAGATCCAGAAGGCGTATCTCGAAAGCTACTCCGATTTCGGCCAGAACCTGTTCGACCGCTACGTCGCCTATGCAGACGCCTGGATCGAAGATCACGACTTCAAGGATCCCGACACCGGCCAGATCATGTCGCGCGCCATGCTCGAGCAGGAACTGTCGAAGATCGAAAAGCCGGCCGGCATAGCGAACCCCAAGGACTTCCGCTTCGAAGTCGTGAAGTTCGCGCTCCGCGCCCGCGCCAAGAACGGTGGCAAGAACCCGTCGTGGACCTCCTACGAGAAGATCCGCGACGTCATCGAGCGCCGCATGTTCTCCCAGGTCGAAGACCTTCTTCCGGTCATCTCGTTCGGCAAGAAGCAGGACAACGAGACCGAAAAGAAGCACGACGAATTCGTCAACCGCATGGTTGATCGCGGCTACACCCCGCGTCAGGTCCGCCGCCTCGTCGAGTGGTACATGCGCGTGAAGAAGTCGAGCTGAAACGAGCGAAGAGCGATGTAGCGAAGTTGCGACGTCCATCGCGAAGCCACTACTCGCTGTTCGCTACTCACTATTCGCTGGCCAAATGCAGATCGTCGATCGCCGCCTCAATCCGAAATCGAAATCGCTGGGCAACCGCCAGCGCTTCCTCCGCCGTGCGAAGGCCGAGATCCGCGAGGCCGTCAAAGAGGCGATCAAGAACCGCCGCGTCTCGGAAGTGGATGGCTCCGAGCGCGTGAAGATCAAGTCGAAGAACCTGCGCGAGCCATCGTTCTCCCACGGCCGCGGCTCGGGAATCCGCGACATGGTCCTTCCCGGCAACGAGGAATACCACGCCGGCGACCGCATCGACAAACCGCAGGGCGGCGGAGGCGGTGGTCGCGGACGCGAAGGCAGCCCCGATGGCGACGGCCAGGACGAATTCTCGTTCTCGCTTTCGCGCGAGGAATTCCTCGACCTCTTTTTCGACGACCTTGCCCTGCCGAACATGGTCAAGGTCAAACTCAAGGACATCAAGTCACCGAAGCCCGCCCGCGCCGGCTTCACCTCCGACGGCTCGCCCGCTCGCCTCAACCACGTGCGCACCATGCGCAACAGCCTCGGCCGTCGCATCGCCTTGCGCCGCCCGTCCGAAGCTGAAATCGAAAAACTCGAGCAGCAACTTGCCGCCGCCGAGGCCGATACGCCGCGCGACGAACAGCTGATTGCGAAGTTGCGCAGCGAGATCGAACACAAGCGCCGGCTCCGCAAGACCATCGCCTACATCGACCCGATCGATCTGCGCTTCAACCGTTTCGAGCGCGTCCCCAAGCCGACGACCCAGGCCGTCATGTTCTGCCTGATGGACGTCTCCGCCTCCATGACCGAGAACCTCAAGGATCTCGCCAAGCGCTTTTTCATGCTGCTGCACGTGTTCCTGACGCGGCACTATCGCGAGGTCCACATAGTCTTCATCCGGCACACCTCCCAGGCCGCCGTCGTTGACGAGGAAACCTTCTTCCGTGGCACCGACACCGGCGGCACCGTCATTTCCTCGGCTCTCGAGGAGATGATGAAAGTCGTCCGCGCCCGCTATTCGCCTGCCGACTGGAACATCTACGCCGCCCAGGCCTCCGACGGCGACAACTTCCACGACGACATGCCACGCTGCCTCGAACTGCTCGAACGCGAGATCCTGCCCGTCTGTCAATATTTCGCCTATATCGAGACTGCCCACGGCGAGCGCTATTCCGACACCATGGAAACCTCCGTCTGGTCCGGTTATACCGAAATCGCCGACGGTCATCCGAATTTCGCGATGAAGCGCGTCTCTTCGCCCGATGAGATTTTCCCTGTCTTCCGCGATCTCTTCTCCCGCACTGGCGTCGCCGCCTGACATCCGAGGTAACCGGCAATGCCATCCGATCATCCCACCAACCCAGGCATAGAGCTCCCGCCCCGGCGCGGCGCCGCCCTGAAGCCGCTGTTCGATGGCGCCGAATGGGACTTCAAGCTCGTCAACGACGTCTACGACGTTATGCACGGCATCGCCATCGGCGAGATGGGCCTCGACATCTACCCCAACCAGATCGAGGTCATCACCGCCGAGCAGATGCTCGACGCGTATTCGTCCATCGGCATGCCGCTGATGTACCGGCACTGGTCGTTCGGCAAACGCTTCGCCTATGACGAAGCCATGTATCGGAAGGGCCTGAGATCACTCGCCTTCGAGATCGTCATCAATTCCAATCCCTGCATCAACTACATCATGGAAGAGAACACCATGACGATGCAGGCGCTCGTCATCGCGCACGCCGCCTTCGGCCACAATCATTTCTTCAAGAACAACTATCAGTTCCGCCAGTGGACTCAGGCCGACCACATCATCGACTACCTTGCCTTCGCCAAGGCCTTCGTCGCCGAGTGTGAAGAGAAATACGGCCAGGATGCCGTCGAAAGTGTTTTGGACGCAGCCCACGCATTGATGAACCAGGGCGTCTCCCGTCAGCTGACCGTCCGCCAGCGCAATCCACTCCGCCGCGAAATCGAGCGCGAGCGTACCCGCCGGGAGCATGTCGAACGCACCCAGACCGTGCTCGACCGTACCCTTCCGGAAATCAACCGCGGCGAACCCACTGAAAAGACCGCCGCGACCGGCGAGCAGCGCCGCCTCGGTCTTCCCGAGGAGAACATTCTCTATTTCCTCGAGAAGCACGCGCCCAAGCTGGCTGACTGGCAGCGCGAATTACTCCGCATCGTCCGCAACCTCGCCCAGTACTTCTACCCGCAGCGCCAGACCAAGATGATGAACGAGGGCTGCGCCACCTTCACCCATTATGAGATCCTCAATCGCCTCTACGAGCGCGGCCAGCTGACCGAAGGTTCGATGCTTGAGTTTCTCCACTCGCACTCCTCCGTCGTCTTCCAGCCCGCCTTCAACGACCGGCGCTACTCCGGCATGAACCCGTATGCCCTGGGCTTCGCCATGATGCGCGACATCCAGCGCATCTGCACCGAGCCCACCAGCGAGGATCGCGACTGGTTCCCCGATTTCGCCGGCAACGGCGATCCCATGGGCACGCTGCGCGACGCCTGGGCCAACTTTCGCGACGAGAGCTTCGTGTTGCAGTACCTCTCCCCAAAGGTCATGCGCGACTTCCGCCTCTTCGCACTGCGCGACGACCACAAGGACAGCGCCGTTGTCGTCCGCGCCATCCACAACGAGCGCGGCTACCGCGAAGTGCGCCGCCAGCTCGCATCGACCTACGACGTCGCAGCCCACGACCCCGACCTGCAGGTCACCGACGCCGACCTCTCTGGCAGCAGGCGCCTCGTCATCACCCACACCGTCCGCAACGGCGTGACGCTCGACAAGACCGAATGCGAGCGCACGCTCCAGCACCTCGCCCGCCTCTGGGGCTACCGCGTCCGCCTCATCGAGATCGAAGAGGGCGCGACCAAGGTCCTTCGCGAACACGAAGTTTTGCCCATGCCGTAAACGGGCAGCCTCACCCCCGCGGGCCGGCGAAGATGACGAGGGCGCCGAGGATCGAGAGCGCTGCACCGAACGCATCCCACCTGTCCGGAGCCTGCCCCTCCACCACCCAAAGCCAGACGAGCGCAGCGGCGATGTAAATTCCCCCGTAGACGGCGAAACTCCGGCCTGCGGCCGCGACCGGCGTCAGTGTCAGAAGCCACGCGAAGATCCCGAGCGCCATCAGACCTGCCACCGGCAGCCACGCTCCCCCTCCCGCCCTGAGCCAGACCCAGAAGGCGAAGCAGCCCGCGATCTCCGCCACTGCCGCTGATACGTAAATCGCAAGTGTTCTCATAGCCTTCCATACCCCGCCGCCCGACCAACACCACGCTATGAAACCGCCGCGCGCGATGCTATCACCCGGCCAAATCAGCGCCGTATCCCCGGCCTCACCCTTCAGGGCTACGCAAGCCCTTGGAATCACTCATGACCGACACGTCCCTGATCCGCAACTTCTCGATCATCGCCCACATCGACCACGGCAAGTCGACCCTGTCGGACCGCCTGATCCAGCTATGCGGCAACGTCGCCGCGCGCGACATGCAGGAGCAGATCCTCGACAGCATGGACATCGAGAAGGAGCGCGGCATCACCATCAAGGCCCAGACCGTGCGCCTCGACTACAAGTACAAGGACGGCAAGACTTATCAGCTCAATCTGATGGACACCCCCGGCCACGTCGACTTCGCTTACGAAGTCTCCCGCTCACTCGCCGCCTGCGAGGGCGCGATCCTCGTCGTCGATGCCTCCCAGGGCGTCGAGGCCCAGACCCTCGCCAACGTCTACACCGCCCTCGACGCAAACCTCGAAATCCTGCCTGTCCTCAACAAGGTCGACCTGCCAGCCGCCGATGCCGACCGTGTCAAGCAGCAGATCGAAGACGTCATCGGCCTCGACGCGTCACACGCCGTCGGCGTTTCGGCGAAAACCGGCCTCAACGTGCCCGCCGTCCTCGAAGCCATCGTCGAGCGTCTGCCGCCGCCGAAGGGCGATCGCAAAAAACCGCTGAAGGCGCTGCTCATCGACAGCTTCTACGACCCCTATCTCGGCGTCACCGTGCTCGTCCGCATCGTCGACGGAGTCCTGAAGCGCGGCTCGCGCATCAAGCTCATGTCCACCGACGCCGCCTATCAGGTCGAGCGCGTCGGCATCTTTCGCCCCAAACAGCAGATGCTCGACGAACTCGGCCCCGGCGAGGTCGGCTTCTTCACCGCCCAGATCAAGCAGGTCGCCGACACCCGCGTCGGCGATACCGTGACCGACGAAAAGGGCGGCGTGACCGAACCGCTCCCCGGCTTCAAGCCCGTGCAGCCTGTCGTCTTCTGCGGCCTCTTCCCCGTCGATGCCGCCGATTTCGAGGACCTGCGCGAGGCCATGGCCAAACTGCGTCTCAACGACGCCAGCTTCTCCTACGAGATGGAAACGTCTGCAGCCCTCGGCTTCGGCTTCCGCTGCGGCTTCCTCGGCCTGCTGCACCTCGAGATCATCACCGAGCGGCTCGAGCGCGAGTTCGACATGAACCTGATCACCACGGCCCCGTCGGTGATCTACAAGGTGCACATGACGGACGGCACCGTCATCGACATGCACAACCCCGCCGACATGCCCGATCAGGTCAAGATCGACCACATGGAGGAGCCGTGGATCTCCGCCACGATCCTCGTGCCCGACGAGTATCTCGGCGCCGTCCTGAAACTCTGCCAGGACCGTCGTGGCCGCCAGAAGCAGCTCACCTACGCCGGCAGCCGCGCCATGGTGGTCTACGAACTCCCGCTCAACGAAGTCGTGTTCGACTTCTACGACCGCCTGAAATCCGTCTCGCGCGGGTATGCCTCGTTCGACTACCACCAGATCGGCTACGAGGAGAACGACCTCGTCAAGCTCTCGATCCTCGTCAACTCAGAGCCGGTCGATGCGCTCTCGATCATCGTCCACCGCACCCGCGCCGAGCAGCGCGGCCGCTCCATGTGCGAGAAGCTGAAAGAACTGATCCCGCCGCACCTGTTCCAGATCCCGGTTCAGGCCGCCATCGGAGCGAAGGTGATCGCCCGCGAAACCATCAAGGCATTGCGCAAGGACGTTCTTGCCAAGTGCTACGGCGGCGACATCACGCGCAAGCGCAAGCTGCTCGACAAGCAGGAGGCCGGCAAGAA
>DAOMWV010000059.1:0-14035 GCA_035436725.1 Hyphomicrobiaceae bacterium | reverse complement strand
AAGCGAACGCGAAGCGGCCCGTGTCGACGAGCTTCAGCTCGCGGCCGACCTCGTCGCGCGCAAGCCCTGCGAACTTGTAGAAGCGCGCCGGATCGCCGGCGGGGAAGAAGCAGGCGTCCCCCGTCTTGAGGCCCATCTGCGCCTGAATGGCAGCGGCACGCTCGGCCCCGACGTTCTTGGCGATCGGGCCCGCACCGGCAGCCCCCTCCTCCTCGCGCCAGAAGATGTAGCCGAGACCCGGCTGGCCCTCTTTCTGCGCCCAGGCGTTCATGCGGTCGCAGAAGGCGCGCGACCCGCCGCCCGGCGCCGGGATCGCCCACACGCGCACCTTCGGGTCCTTCTCGATCATGCCCGCGAAAACCTTGAAGCCCGAACCGCGGAAATGCTCCGTCACATCGGCCATTTCGATCGGGTTACGGAGATCTGGCTTGTCGGAGCCGTACTTCGCGATCGCCGTGTCGTAAGGGATGCGCGCCCAGCCCTTGTCCACTTTCTTGCCGTCCGCGTAGGTCTCGAACAGCCTGGTGAGAATGGGTTCCATGGTCTGGAACACGTCTTCCTGCTCGACGAAGCTCATCTCGAGATCGAGCTGATAGAACTCACCCGGAAGCCGATCCGCACGCGGGTCCTCGTCGCGGAAACACGGCGCGATCTGGAAATAGCGATCGAACCCGCTCATCATCAGCAACTGCTTGTACTGCTGCGGCGCCTGCGGCAGCGCATAGAACTTGCCCTCATGGATGCGGCTCGGCACCAGGAAGTCGCGCGCCCCTTCCGGGCTCGACGCGGTAAGGATCGGCGTCGGAAACTCGTTGAACCCGGCCTCGTGCATCATCTCGCGGATCGACCGCGTGATGGCGAGCCGCTTCATGATGACGCCGTGCAGCGTCTCGCGCCTGAGATCGAGGAAGCGATACTGCAGCCGCAGGTCTTCCGGATAGTCGGGCTCGCCGAACACCGGAACCGGCAGTTCCTTCGCCTCCGAAAGGATCTCGATCTCGTCGGCATAGACTTCGATTTCACCGGTCGGCAGGTCGGCGTTCGTCGTCCCGGCCGGGCGCGCACGCACGCGGCCGTCGACGCGGATGACCCACTCCGACCGCACCTTTTCCGCGATCTTGAACGCGGCGCTGTCCGGGTCCGCCACCACCTGCGTCATGCCGTAGTGATCACGAAGATCGACAAACAGCACGCCGCCATGATCCCGCACGCGATGAACCCACCCGGAAATCCGTTCGACTGAGCCGATATTCGAGGCCCGGAGGCCTCCGCAGGTGTGGCTGCGGTATCGATGCAGGGTATCCTTGGCCATGGTGGCTATGTCGCGATCCGTTAACATGATGAAGTTGCCGGAAAAGCGCACGCGGCCCATGCCTTGTCAAGCCGCGTATCGTGACCGGGCATGCCCGATTGATCGTTCGTCCAATGCTGATCCTTTGCGGGTCGCTCCACAATTGCGGGTATCTGAAAATCATATTGAAAATCCGCGAGTTGCAATATTCATGGGCGCCGCACGCTTGATTTTTTGCGCCACCGCCGTCAGCACTCTGGATACGAATTCTTCCACGACAAGCGCGATGCGCACACGCTATAGAAACGGCATGAAAGTCATATCCACGACCAGCGAACTTTCCGATTTCTGTCAGACAGTGTCGCGCCATCCATATGTGGCGGTCGACACCGAATTCATGCGCGAGACGACCTTCTGGCCGAAGCTCTGCCTCATACAGATGGCCGCACCCGGCCTCGAAGCCGTCGTCGATCCCATGGCCAAGGGGCTGGACCTCGCTCCGTTTTTCCAGCTGATGGGCGAAGATCGGATCGTCAAGGTTTTTCATGCGGCAAGGCAGGATGTCGAGATCATTTATGTTCTCGCAAAACTGATCCCGAGACCGCTTTTCGACACGCAGGTCGCAGCCATGGTCTGTGGCTTCGGCGAAAGCGTGAGCTACGTGAACCTCGTCAAGCAGATTGCCAATGCCGATATCGACAAGAGTTCCCGTTTCACCGACTGGTCGCGACGCCCGCTGTCGACCAAGCAGCTACAGTACGCTCTCGGTGACGTGACCCACCTTCGCGACGTTTACAGTCATCTGAAAGGCCAACTCGAAAGAACCGGTCGCGCCACCTGGCTGGACGAGGAAATGGCGATATTGTCGGCGCCGGAGAGCTATCATACGCCGCCTGAAGAAAGCTGGCGCCGCGTGAAGATGCGTGTTCGCAGTCGCAAGGCTTTCGCCGTACTGATCGAACTGGCGGCCTGGCGCGAACGCGTCGCCCAGGGCCAGGACGTACCTCGCAACAGGGTCCTCCGCGACGAAGCCCTGATCGATATCGCCACCCATGCCCCGGTCGACGTCGCCGCCCTGTCCGAACTGCGGACCTTGAGTGACGGCTTCGCCCGCTCCAGCAGGGCCAAGGAAATCATCGACGCGGTCAAGGCCGGTCTGGCCCGCGACCCGAAAACTCTGCCGCAACAGGATGCCCAGATCGTTGTCCCGCCAGACAAGCAGGCTCTCGTCGAATTGCTCAAGGTCCTGTTGAAGGCCAGCGCAGCCCGCCACGGCGTAGCCCCGCGCCTCGTCGCCGACAGCTCCGACCTCGACCGCCTCGCCATGGAAAAGGCGCCGGACATCCCGGCTCTGAAGGGCTGGCGGCGCGATCTGTTCGGCGAGGACGCACTGCGTCTCAAGGCCGGCGAGCTGGCAATAACTGTTTCGGGCGGCGAGATCGCGCTCGTGCCATCACGCTCGCAATAGGTCACTGCAGGCCAACGCTCAGCACCTGTCGCACGCTCACGTCCGCGCCGGAGACGTGCTGCGCTTCTGACGCTCCTCCGCGACGAGTTCCTTTTTCGACAGCTTCCCGACCGCCGTCTTCGGCAGCACGTCGCGGAATTCGAGATGCGCCGGCATTTCGTGCTTGCCGATCCGCGTCGCGAGAAACGTCCTGAGCTCCGCGAGATCGAAATCGCGCGCGCCCGGCTTCAGTGTGACGAACGCCTTGGCTGCCTCCCCGCGATAGTCGTCCGGCACGCCGATCACGATCACTTCGGCGACCGACGGGTGCTCGTAGATCGCCTCCTCGATGGCGCGCGGATAGACGTTGAACCCGCCGGAAATGATCATGTCCTTCTTGCGATCGACGATCGTGAAGAAACCGTCCTCGTCCATGAAGCCCATGTCGCCGGTCAGCAGGTAGCCATCGACGAACGCCTTGGCGTTCTCTTCGGGACGGTTGAGATAGCCGGTGATGACGTTCGGCCCCTTGATGCGGATCTCGCCGATCTCACCGGGAGGCAGGACGCGCCTCGGATCGTCGATCGCAACGATGTCCATGACGATGCCCGGTAGCGGCAGGCCGATCGTCCCGTATCGATCCGGCCCGTACGTCGGCACGTTCGTACCCGCAGGCGCCGTCTCGGTCATACCCCAGCCCCCGCCGAGCCGCTGCCCGGTGAGGCCCTTGATGCGTGCCTCGATCTCGATCGGGCAGGCCGCCCCTCCGGATCGCAGCAACCTGAGCGACGACAGGTTGCGCGTCTCGATCCCTGGAAAGTTCGCGAGCGCGATCCACATCGTCGGCACACCGGGAAAACTCGTGATGCCGTGCGTTTCGATCGCATCGACGACCGCCGCGATGTCGAAGCGCGGATGCAGGTGGATTTCCGATCCCGTCGTCATCCCGAGCAACAGCACCGCCGTCAGCGCGTAGATATGGAAGAGCGGCAGGACACAGAGAACCTTCTCCTTGCCATAATGCAGCATCCCCTGCGGCTCGCTCCAGGCTTTGTAGATTTCCACCGCAGCGGAGAAGTTGCCGTGTGTGAGCTGCGCCGCCTTTGGCAGGCCCGTCGTGCCCCCCGTGAACTGCAGCACGGCGACATCGTCCGGCACGACAGGTACGGCAGTGGCGACCGCCACGCCACCATCGACGAGAGCCGCCCCGGAAAGGATGCGACCTCCGGCAGCCGGCCCATCGGCAAGGGTGTCACCTCCGCGCCAGAACGCGTCCTCACCGAGAATGACGGTGTCGATGATATCAGCGTCGCCAAGTCCCTTCGCGAGTTTCTCCGCCGCACCTGCCATCGTGCCGAGATCTGTCGTGACCACGATCCGCGCGCCCGCATCCTTGAGCTTGTGGATGATCTCTCGCTCCGCATCGAGCGGCGACAGATGCACGACGACACCGCCGAGACGCAACACCGCGTAGAACATCAGCGGATGCCACGGCGTGTTCGGCAGGTAGAGCGCGACTCGCACACCCTTCTTCACACCGAGCGCCTTGAGGCCGCCCGCACATTTACCGACCAGTTCGGCGAATGCGCGATAACTCCACACCCTGTCGCCGTACCGGATCGCCGGCAGGTCACCGAACCGCGCCACACTCGTCGGCAGAATCTGGTTGATCGTCCCGATCGCGAGCGGCGCGTCCCACGACACCCCGGGCGGATAGCTCTTCTCCCAGGCAAAAGGACGTGTCGGCAAGGTCATGGATCCCGGTCCCGGTCATCTCGAATTGCGCCGCGGCCACTTGTGCGCGCGCGGATTTCGGTGAAGGCTAGGCCGAGGTACGCCATCGGTGCAAGACGTCCGCACGCGATAGGACGACTCTCGATCGATGAACTGCACTGCAACAAGACGGTAGCTATGTCGCAAATCAGAACCTCTCCCTTCGATCTGACTGGCAAGGTCGCCATCGTCACCGGGTCCTCGCGCGGGATCGGCAGGTCGATTGCCGAACACATGGCTCAGATGGGCGCGAAGGTCGTCATCTCGAGCCGCAAGGCCGACAGCTGTGCGGCCGCAGCCGCAGCGATCAACGGTGCAGGCGGCACCGCCCACGTCATCCCCGCCAACATATCGCGCAAGAGCGAGGTCGAGGCGCTCGTCGCCGGCACCGTCGAGAAGTTCGGCCGCCTCGATTGCGTCGTTGCCAACGCCGCCGTGTCCCCGTACTTCGGCCCCATGTCGGGCCTCGAAGACGAAGCCTTCGACAAACTCATGAACGTCAACGTCAAGAGTTGCTTCTGGCTGGCCAACATGGCTCGCCCGCACATGGAGAAGGTCGGTGGCGGATCTGTGATCATCATCTCGTCCATCGCCGGCATCCGCGCCGGAGGCAACCTCGGCGGCTACGCCGTTTCCAAGGCCGCCGACTTCGGCCTCGCCCGCGCCCTCGCCGTCGAGTGGGGCCAGAACAATATCCGCATCAACTGTATCGCGCCCGGTCTCATCAAGACGGACTTCGCAAAGGCCCTGTGGGAGGACGAAAAGCGGCGCCAGAATTACGAGAAGACGACGCCGCTCCGCCGCATCGGCGAGGTCGCCGACATCGGCGGCATCGCAGCCTTCCTGGCTTCCCCTGCCGCGTCCTTCATCACCGGCCAGATCATCGTCGCGGACGGCGGTATCACCATCGGCTGAGCCAAGCCGTTAGCTCCGCCGTGTCCGCATGTAGTCGGCGGCAGCGGCAAGCACAGCAGCACGCGCACCGAACGCGCTCAGCGATTGGTGCGCCGCCGCCACCGCCTCGTCGAGCATCTGGCGCGTGCGATCGACGCCATAGAGCGAAACGAGCGTCGCCTTGCCCAGCGCGGCATCTTTCGCGACGGCCTTGCCGACCACTTCCGCGTCCCCCGTCGCGTCGAGAAGATCGTCCGAAATCTGGAAGGCGAGACCCAGGGCATCGCCGTACCGCCCGAGCCGGTCGACGTCGTCGGCAGCCGCACCCGCTATGACGGCGCCGGACCGGCACGCGAAGACGATCAGTGCACCCGTCTTGAGCCGCTGGATCGCGCTGATGTGCGCGGCATCCGGAACCGCGGGATCGCCGAGTTTCTCGGCCATCAGATCGAGCACCTGGCCGCCGATCATGCCCCGCCCTCCCGCCGCCGCCGCCAGTTCGGCGACGAGCGCGATCTGCCGATCGGGGCCGAGCCCGGCAACCGGCCGGCTCAGCACTTCGAATGCGAGCGTCAGCAGATGATCTCCGGCGAGGATCGCCGTCCACTCGTCGTACTTCGCCCAAACCGTCGGCTGCCCCCGCCGGAACCGGTCGTTATCCATGGCCGGCAGATCGTCGTGCACCAGCGAATAGCAATGCACCATCTCGAGCGCCGCCGCGACCGCAAGCACAGGCGCACCCGCGACACCGAACAGCCCCGCGCTTTCCATGACCAGAAACGGACGAAAGCGCTTCCCTCCGCCAAGCAGCGCGTGCCGCGAGGCATCGGCGAGGCGCGACGGCGCCTCCGACCCGGCTTCGGCCTCGATCAGTTCGGCAAGATACCGTTCCACGTCGTGCCGGTGCGCGGCCAGTCGTGTCTCGAAGATTGTGCTCAAGTCCGATCGCTCCTGGCCACTGTGCCCGGTTTGTGACCCGATCCCGCGATTTGCGCTGGCGGTCACTTCCCCGCCATGTTTTAAACCGACATCCCGCCTCGCGACACCCACGTCGTTGCCGCGCACTCCCGACCATGACGACCGACCAGACACCCGACGGCCTGCGACCCGATGCCATAACCACAGTTCGCACCACCACCGCGAACGCCACGGTCGAGACGACGCTCCTTAACCAAGTTCCGCCAGAAACCACGTCGGCCGCACCGACCGCGCCACCGCCCGTTACAGCCTCCACGCCCGACACCCGCCCCGCGCCGAGAAGCGGTCGGAGCCACTGGTATTGGCCGCGCTTCCTTTTCCGGGTTGGCATGATCGGGATCCTGCTCGTGATTCTGCTCGTGGCGTCGCTCGTGGTCGCATACCGCTGGATCGACCCGCCGTCCTCGACGCTCATGTTCGGGCAGCGCCTCATGGGAACCGAGATCCGCCAGGAGTGGCGCCCCCTCGACCGCATATCGCCAAATCTGATCGCTGCGGTCGTCACTTCGGAAGACAGCGGCTTCTGCCGCCACAACGGCGTCGACTGGATCGAACTCGAGGCCGCCTATGAACGTGGCCAGGATGGCGGCATCGGCGGTGGCAGCACCATCTCCATGCAGCTGATCAAGAACCTGTTCCTGTGGCCGTCACGCAGCTACATCCGCAAGGCACTCGAAATCCCGCTGACACTGGCGTCCGAATCCGTTTGGCCCAAGCGCCGCATTCTCGAGATGTACCTGAACATCGTCGAACTCGGCCCCGGCATCTTCGGCGCCGAAGCTGCGAGCCGCCATTACTTTGGGAAGTCCGCGGCGAACCTGACCGCACGTGAGGCCGCCCTCCTTGCGTCTGCACTGCCCAACCCGTTGCAGCGCGATTCGAGCCGCCCGAGCCAGCTTCATAGGACACTCGCGACGCGCCTCGAGTCGCGCATGAAGGCGGCGGGTCGGTTTACGAGTTGCATTCTCCCGTAGGCTAATGTCCCGTACGGGCCAAACTTGCCGGTTGCGAACCGGCCCAGCCTGCGTTAGATGAACCGAGCTTTGCATCACTTATCGCATCGGCGATGGTGTTTTATCATGCAAAACAAAGACTTGCTGCGGTAGCTCAGTGGTAGAGCACACCCTTGGTAAGGGTGAGGTCGAGAGTTCAATCCTCTCTCGCAGCACCATCTCACTCGCCAGAACCTTTAAAGTCGATGCAGGTGCCGCACCAGCTGGAAGCTGGAGTCGGAACCGCAGACGCCTGGAACAGTCGTGCACCTCTGCGCCATTTCTGATGCGCCCGGCCAGGCTGGCCGCGACGCAATCAACCGCAGAAAGAAAAAGGCGGCACCCGATCGGGCACCGCCTCTTCCGCATAACAAGCTCGGGCGCGATCAGCCCTTGACCCGCTTTTCGAAGATATAGTTCTCGTACGTATTGTCGCCGACGCGATAGTAGAGCTCGTTATCGTCCATGTGCTTCTTCCACGACGGATAGATTTTTGCCCACGCTTCGCTTTTCGCACCGAGTTCGTCGAACGTCTTGAACGCAGCGTCATACGCCGCATCCATGATTTCCTTGGAGAAGTAGCGCAGCTTTGCGCCGTTGCTCAGCAGCGAGCGAAGCCCCGCCGAGTTGAGCACGTCGTTCTTTGCGTTGTGCGTCGTGCAGGTCGCGATACACGCCGCCTCGAGAATGGCCTGATAGTTTTTCGGCAGCGCGTCCCATTTCGCCTTGTTGACGTGCAGCCATATCGACGCCTGCGGTTCCCACCAGCCAGGCCCGTAGTAGAACGGCGCAACCTTGTAGAACCCGAACTTGAAGTCGTCGTGCGGACCGGCCCACTCTGCCGCGTCGATCGTACCGCGCTCGAGCGCAGGGTAGATGTCACCGGGCGAGATTTGCTGCGGCACGACGCCGAGCTTCGACATCACGAGGCCGCCGAGCCCCGGAATGCGCATCTTGAGACCCTTGAGGTCCTGGATCGTGTTGACTTCCTTGCGGAAGAACCCGCCCATCTGCATCGTCGAGTTGCCGCACGGAATGGCGTGTGTCCCCTTCGACTCGTAGAACTGGTTCAACAACTCCATGCCGCCGTTCTTGAACAGCCACGCATAGTGACCACGGATCGTCGGCCCGAACGGAAGCGTCGAGCCGAACGCGTAGGCGGGATCCTTGCCGAACGAATAGTACGACAGCGTGAACGCACACTCGGTCGTGCCCTCCTCGGCCGCAGTCAGCACCGCCGGCCCACCGGGCACGATTTCGCCCACGCCGAACGACTGGATCTGGAACTTCCCGTCCGTCAGTTCTGAAACACGGCGGACGATGTCGTTCGCCGAATCCATGACGCTGTCGACCGTTTTCGGCACGAACATTGGCATACGCCACTTGATTTCCGGATTCGCTTGCGCAATCGCCGGCTTGGCCAGCGAGGCCGCTGCCGCGCCTGCGACCGCGACGCCGCCGAGAAACTTGCGGCGGCTGGTGGATTTCACAGTCTTGTCCGTCATGCCAATCCTCCCATGGTGCTTCGATCCGGGGTTCGGTCGAAATTGTTATGGTTCATATCTAATCAGGTCTGATCCATATCGGCAACCATTGACTGAGCGGTTGCAGCAAACGCGGATGCAATAATCTGCTCAGCGGAGCGTGAGCCGCAGCAACTGACCTTGCGGATGATCTGTCAGGACATACACGGCTCCATCCGGCCCTGCCCGGACGTCACGAATGCGTTCGCCGAGATCGACCAGGAGCTTCTCTTCGGCAACGACGCGCTCCCCGTTGATCACCAGACGGCTCAGATGCTGCCGCGCCAGTGCGCCGACGAAGAGGCTGCCCTTCCATACCGGAAAACGATCACTGTCGTAGAACGCCATGCCGGAGGGTGCGATGGACGGATCCCAGTAATAGACGGGCGGCTCCATGCCGGCTTTCGTCGTCCCCACGCCGATCCGCGCCCCCGAGTAGTCGATACCGTAGGTGATGACCGGCCAGCCGTAGTTGAGCCCGGCGCGGGGAATGTTGATCTCGTCGCCGCCGCGCGCACCGTGCTCCACGGTCCAGAGTACCCCCGTCGCCGGATGCAGCGCAGCCGATTGCGGATTGCGATGCCCATAGGACCAGATTTCCGGCAACACGCCACTTCGGCCGACAAACGGGTTGTCTGGAGGCACGGCTCCATCGGGCGTAATGCGGACGACCTTGCCGTAGTGCTTGTCGAGATCCTGCGCCCGGTCCCGCTGGTAACGTTCGCCGAGCGTCACGAACAGGTTTCCGTCCCGCGCAACGACAATGCGGGAGCCGAAGTGAAGCCCGCCACTCGTTGCCGGCACCTGCCTGAAGATGACTTTAACGTCCTCGAGTCGACCGCCCGGTCCGTCCAGCGCGAGCCTGCCGCGAGCAACAGTAGTCCCGTTGCTACCAGCCCCTCTTGGCTCGGCGTATGACAGATAGATGCGCCCGGACTTGGCAAAATCCGGCGCGATGGCGACGTCGAGCAAGCCACCCTGGCCCGAAGCGAAGACGGCCGGCACACCCGCGACAGGCGGAGAGATCGCACCGTCAGCCCCCACGATCCTGAGCCGTCCCGCCCGCTCGGTCACGAGGTAACGCCCGTCCGGCAGGAACTGCAGCGCCCACGGGTGCTCAAGACCCGACGCGACCGGGGTGACCACGACAGACCGCGCCGTCTCGGCTGCCGGCAGTGGCGCCTGCGTTTGTTCGGCGGACGCTGGGATTGCTGCGAACGCTGTCACTGCCAGCGCCACACACCGGATGAACGATCGGCACGACATCATCAGGGCCTCCGGTCGACTGCGACTGGTAACGAGATAGGCCCAAAATTCGACCGAAGCCATGGCGGTTCACATGGAATTCGGGAGGACTGCGATCAACTTTGTACGATCGCATCACCACGAACGAAAACGGCGCGCCCGTTGAGGCGCGCCGCCACGTTCGATGTCTGGCCGACCGACCTTACTTCGGCAGTGCACCTTCGATGCCCTGGACGTAGAAGTTCATGCCCGAGAGCGCGGCATCCGAGATTTTCTCGCCGGCCTTCAGGAACTCGGTTCCATCCTGCTTCTTGAGCGGCCCGGTGAAGGGATGCAGCTCACCCTTGGCGATCTTGTCGCGCGCCGCCGTCGCAAGAGCCCTTGCCTCCGCCGACACTCCCGGACCGAACTCGGCGATCTTCAGCATGCCCTTGTCGAGACCGGCCCACGTGTCATCCGACTTCCAGGTGCCGTCCATCGCCGCCTTGACGCGCGCGATGTAGTAGTCCGACCAGTTGTTGACCAGCGACGTGAGGATCGCATTCGGCGCGAACGACTTCATGTCCGACGCCTGGCCGATCGCGAAGATCTTGCGTTCTTCGGCAAACTTGGGCGCTGCCGGGCTGTCGGTGTGCTGGAACAGCACGTCCGCGCCCTGATCGGCGAGCGCCTTGGCGGCATCGGCTTCCTTGCCCGGATCGAACCAGGTCGAAACCCAGATGATCTTGAACTTCACATTCGGATTGACCGACTTGGCGCCGAGATAGGCGGCGTTGATCCCCATCACGACTTCCGGGATCGGAAACGATGCGATGTAGCCGATCGTTCCGGTCTTCGATGCTTTGGCCGCGAGAATGCCGGCGATGTAGCGGCCCTCGTAATAGCGGATGTTTGCGGTCGCGACGTTGTCCGCCCGCTTGTAGCCGGAGATGTGCTCGAACTTCACCTTCGGATACTTCTGCGCCACCTTGATGGTCGGGTTCATGAACCCGAACGACGTCGTGAAGATGATCGAATGGCCCTGGCTGGCGAGCTGGTCGATGACGCGTTCGGCGTCCGGACCCTCCGGCACGTTCTCGACGTGCGTCGTCTCGACCTTGTCGCCGAGTTCCTTTTTCACTGCGAGCAGCGCCTGATGATGCTGGTAGCTCCAGCCATGGTCGCCGATCGGCCCGACATAGACGAAACCTACTTTCGTCTTCGACTGCGCCGATGCGGACGCCGCCATTGCAACGACGCCGAGGGCGGTCGCTACGGCGCCCATGAATGCTTTGATCTTCATACTCCACTCCCTGATTGTCAGAAACGAATTCACGTTGCTGCGTAGAAAGGCTTTCCGAGAGACTGCGGTTGCACCCGCCGGCGGCCTGCCCCTTCCCTTGAAATTGCCACTAGCACGGCAATCGTCGCCAGATAAGGCAGCATGGATAGAAGCTGTGCATCAATTTTGAGGCCGAATGCCTGCGAATGAAGCTGCAGGATGGTGATGCCGCCGAACAGCAGCGCACCCGCAAGAACACGGAGCGGCATCCACGCAGCGAACACTACGAGCGCCAGCGCTATCCAGCCCCGCCCCGCCGTCATCTTCTCGGCCCAGAAGGGTGTCTGGACGAGCGAGAGATAGGCGCCACCTGCGCCCGCCATGGCGCCACCGAACAGTAGTGCCAGAAATCGAACGAGACGCACGGGGTAGCCGATGGCATGCGCTGCGTCGTGGTTCTCTCCGACTGCCCGAAGGATCAGCCCCGACCGGGTCTTCCCGAGCCACCATGCCACGCCGAACGCGAGTCCGATCGCAATCAGGCAGATGACGTCGAGCCCCGGCAGACCAACACCGTCGAGGCGCGGGAAGGCCCCGGCCGTCTTGCCCGAGTACCCCTGCCCGACGAGTGCCGACACCCCGAGCCCGAAGAGCGTAAGCGCGAGCCCGGTCGCAACCTGATTTGACAGGAAAAACAGCACCAGCACACCGAACAGGCCCGCCATCGCGGCACCAGCCATCATGGCCGCGGCGAAGCCTAGAACGTAGCTGTCGAACGCGAGCTTGGCAGCGAAGCCCGCGATCGCACCGATGATCATCATGCCCTCGACGCCGAGATTGAGAACGCCGGACTTCTCGACCACCAGTTCGCCCAGTGCCGCAAAAACCAGCGGCGTGGCGGCGACGATGAGACCGGCGACGATTGCAAAAGCAAGATCCATCTCTCAGCTCCCCGTCGCGGAACGAGCGCCCGGCCCGCCGCGGGCGAATTTGACGCGATAGTTCACCAGTACGTCCGCTGCGAGCACGAAGAACAGCAGCATGCCCTGGAACACTGCCGTCGTCGCCGACGGCAGGCTCAGTGACACCTGCGCGCTTTCCCCGCCGATGGCCGTGAGCCCGAGCAGAAGCCCGGCGAGCACGATTCCGAACGGCCTGAGCCGGCCGAGAAACGCCACGATGATCGCCGCGAACCCATACCCCGACGGCAGCGCCGGCACGAGTTGCCCGACCGGCCCCGCCGCTTCGAAGAGGCCCGCAAGCCCCGCGAGTCCGCCGGACGTCAGGAACGACAGCCACACGATCCGCTTTTCAGAGAACCCTGCGAAGCGCGCCGCGCGCGGTGCTTCACCGAGCACCCTGAGCTGATACCCGGCCATGTGCCGGCTCATCAGCACGAACGCCACAGCGGCGACCAGCAACGCGACGAGAAAACCGATGTGCGCCCGCGACTGCGGCAGCAGCAGCGGCATCTGCGCGGCCTTCTGGAACAGCTTGCTCTCGGGGAAATTGAAGCTCTGCGGGTCCTTCAGCGGCCCCGTGACCGCCCAACGCAGCAGGAGATCGGCGACGTAGACGAGCATCAGCGAGACGAGGATTTCGTTCGTCCGGAACCGCGTCCTGAGCAGCGCCGGGATCGAGGCCCACGCCATCCCGCCGGCCGCACCGGCCAGCATCATGAGCGGCAATAGCCACCACCCGCCACCGGGGTGAAAGGCAAGCGCGACCGCACCCCCACACAGCGCGCCGACGATGAACTGCCCCTCCGCTCCGATGTTCCAGATGCCAGCCCGGAAGCCGAACGACAGACCGATCCCGATCAGAATGAGCGGCGTCGACTTCAGAAGCAGTTCCGCGAGACCACGGTACGTCGTCAGCGGCTCGACGAAGATCAGATACATTGCCCGGAACGGCGGCTTGCCGATCAGCTCGAACAACACGAGCCCCGCGACGAGTGTGAGCACGAGCGCGATGACGGGCGCCGCAAACAGCATGAGCTGCGACGGCTCCCGCCTCAGTTCGAGCGAGACGAACGGCTTAGACATGTGCGCGCTCCGTCGCCATTTCGCCCGCGCGCACCTGTGGTTTGCCTTCCATCTGCCGTCCGATGTCTTCCACCGTCGCATCCTCGATCCGGACGACCGGGCCGAGATGCCCCCGTGCGATCACCGCGAGATGCGTCGACACCGCGAACAGTTCGTCGAGATCCTGCGAGATCAGGATGACAGCCGTGCCCCCTTCCGCAAGACGTATGATCGCCTTGTGGATCTCCGCCGCCGCGCCCGCATCGACGCCCCAGGTCGGCTGGCAGGCGATGAACATGCCCGGATTGGCGGCGATCTCACGCCCGATGACGAATTTCTGCAGATTGCCGCCGGACAGCCCGCGCGCGGCCTTTTCCGGCCCCGGTGTCTTCACGTCGAAACGCCTGATCACCTCCTCTGCGTCCGTCCGCACGTCCGACCACGCGACGAAACCGAGATCGCTGACGCGGTGACGTTGGGACAAGAGCATGTTCTCGACGAGCGACGCATCCGGAACTGCACCATGTCCGAGCCGCTCCTCAGGCAGGAAGGCCACGCCGAGCCGGCGCCGCTCCGCCGCATCGAGCCGCCCGATCGCTGCCCGGTC
>DAOMWV010000058.1:0-14467 GCA_035436725.1 Hyphomicrobiaceae bacterium | reverse complement strand
GCCGAGCTCTACGCCATCGAGGCCGCCATCGCCGGCATGACGCCCGAGGCGCGCCGAGCTGTCCGACAGGCGCGCGCAAAGCCGCTGGTCGAGGCCTTCGCCGCCTGGCTCGCCGGGGCTCGCGCACGCGTCTCGACCCGTTCGCGCATGGGCGAGAAGCTCGCCTACTTCGCCAACCATTGGGACGGCCTCACCGTCTTTCTGGACGACGGCCGCGTCGAGATGGACTCCAACGCCGTCGAGAACCTTATCAGGCCCCTGACCCTCCAGAGGAAAAACAGCCTCTTCGCAGGTCACGACGAGGGCGCCGCCAACTGGGCCTGCATCGCCTCGCTCATCGAGACCTGCAAGATCAACGGCGTCGACCCCTTCGCCTATCTCGTCGCAACCCTTGAGGCCATCGCCGCCGGACATCCCCAGAGCCGCATCGACGACCTAACCCCCTGGGCGTACGCGGCCGCGTCAAGCTGCAACGCGTAGGGGCCTGAGCCTCCGCTTACTCCTTACCCGCGCACTCGCCTTCTTCAAAGCCCACGGCGTCACCGTCGAGCGCGTCATGACCGACAACGGCAGCGCCTACCGCAGCCACGCCTTCCGCGACCGCATGGCCGGCAGCGGCCTCAAGCACATCCGCACCAGGCTTACACGCCGCGCACCAACGGCAAGGCCGAGCGCTTCATCCAGACCAGCTTGCGCGAATGGGCCTATCGCACTCCATACCAGACCTCCGCAGAACGGACCCGAGCCATGCAGCCCTGGGTGACCAGCTACAACCACAGCCGACCCCACTCAGCCCTCCGCGGCCAATCGCCCGTCACTAGGCTGAACAATGCTCTTGGACTCGACACCTAGATCAGCGCCAAAACACGACCAGGCCCTCCAGTGCTGCCCGCGAATTTCGGCGCTCCTGCGACCAGCGTTGCGCCCAGCGGAGGCAGCGCGTCGAGTGCCGCGAGGCATTCCACACCCCACCGTCCCGAAGGCAGCCAGGAGTAGTGAACCGGTGAGTCCGACGAAGAGCCGTGGTCGAGCGAGAGCGTATCTACGCCTATTCCGTTCACTTGCCGCTCGCGCATCAGGAAGTCGGTAGCTTCGACATGGAACCCGGGGAAATGCAGCACACCGTTGGCATCAGCCCCGCGAAAGCGCTTGGTCGAGACATAATCAGCCCAGCCCGACAGCATCGCAACGCAAGCCCCTTGTGGAATTTCGCCATGTTCGGCCTCGAAAGCAGCGATGTCGTCGGGTGTCACCCTGTAGTCCGGGTCGTCCGATGCTGCCGAGCGCACGTCGATCACGGCGAGAGGACAGACCAGACTGTCCAACGGCAGCTCATCAACACTGCGTCCATCCTCGGAGAAGTGGATCGGTGCGTCGAAATGTGTCCCGACATGTTCAGGGTAAGAGAGAGTTTTTAGATTCACGCGGTTTTCGTCCCAAGTGAACGTATCCTCCGCGGAGAAGGCTGGCGTACCGAAATAGGTCGGAAAATCCTGCGTGAGCCGATGGGTCAAATCGACCGCCCGTTCGAAGGTGAACTGTTCACTCGGTTGCGCGACTGCCGTTTTTGGCTTCAGCGCAAGCCCGCTGGCCATGGCGGCCGCTCCTCCCGCCATCATGGCGCGACGGCTCAGATCGGCCTTCACACGATTGGTAATGCAGACATGGCACATGACATTCAATCTCCCTGTTGTGCGTATCCTATGGATTAGACCGTCGCCAGTTCCTCCACCCGGCGGTCGTCTGTCGCGGTACCCGTGTTGATCGTGGTTGCCGGTTCGAGCAGAACCACTTCGCAGATATCCGTCAGAGCGATCGGGCAATGCTCGACACCATGAGGCACGACGATGAACTCGCCCGACTCGATCACCTCTTCGCGGTCGCGGAAGCGGATCAGCAGACGGCCCTTGTGAACGAGGAACAGCTCGTCCTCGCGTTCATGAAAATGCCAGGCGAAGGCCCCCTCGAATTTGGCGAGCTTGATCTGCATGCCGTTCACCTGACCGGCGACGCGCGGGGACCAGGTTTCGGTGAAAGTAGAAAAGGCGCTGTCGAGACTCTTCTTCCCGAACGGCGACAGATGGCCGTTGAGATCGGCCACGTCGCGCAGGATTGCAGAAAGCTGGTTTTCGAGGTCTTTCCCTGTTGCGGGATACTCGCCATCGAGTGCAGCGGTGCCAATGGTGAATCCAGCAGCCCTTGCGTCGTGCACTGCGGCAATGCGGCTTTTGTCGGCAATCGAGCCTGCTACGATTACTGGTTTTCCGGCGGCCTCACAAACGGCCGCGATGAGTCGCGGCACGTCCTGATCCGGTGAGCGGTAGGCAAGGAGATCGAGACCATGCACCCCGTCCCGAGAGGCGAGGTCACGGGCGCTGGCCGCAATCTCCTCTATCGTGCCTTCCAGCACGCTCGGATACCCAGTGATCCGTCCCGGGAAGGGGTAGTATTTCAGCCTCGTTCCTTCGAGGGTTGGGAGCACATCATCGACTCGTGTTCCGCCGAGCAGAATATCAACGCCGATTTCCACCGCCGCCCTGGCCGACGCGACTTCGCTATCCTGGTCCAGTGAGACGACCTCGAGATAGGAGGTCGCGCCCTTGGCCTTGATCGCGGCATTGAGCGCTTTGAGGTCTTCGACCGGGATGCCTACATCCTTGAAGCCGATATGCCGGACGCCGAGCGATAGCGCCGTTTCGAGATAGGCCATTGCCTCGGAGACGGTCCGGTCGTTCCGGGTGAGCATGAAGATGAAACGCAGTCCCATCAGGGGAACTCCTCTAGTCGCACGCGGGTTCTCGCCAGGCGGCGCGCATAGTCGATGGAAAGCGACAGGCTGGATGCATCGGCGATGCCTCGCCCGGCGATATCAAAGGCTGTGCCGTGGTCTGGCGATGTACGCACGAAGGGCAAGCCGAGGGTGATGTTCACGCCGTTTTCAACGCCCAGATACTTCACCGGGATCAGGCCCTGATCGTGATACTGCGCGACGACGACATCGAAATCGCCCTTGCGCGCTCGCATGAACACGGTGTCGCCCGGCCATGGACCCGAGGCGTCGATGCCCTCAGCCCGTGCAGCCTTGATCGCGGGCGCGATGATCTCGATCTCTTCGCGTCCAAACAGCCCACCTTCACCGGCATGAGGATTCAGTCCGGCGACGGCCACGCGGGGGTTCTCGATTCCAAGCGCACGGCAACCTTCATTGGCAAGACGGATCGCGGACATCTGTGCCGTATGATCTGCCCGATCGATTGCATCGCGAAGGGAACAGTGGATCGTGACGAGGACCGTGCGAATAGCATCGTTCGCCAGCATCATCGCAACGCGATCCGCACCGCTGAACTCGGCTAGCATTTCGGTGTGTCCGGGAAACGGAATACCGGCCGCCGCGAGGGCTTCCTTGTGAATTGGCGCGGTGACGAGACCGCTTGACCGACCACTCTTCGACAATTCGATCCCCGTGCGGATCGCTGCGAAGGCTGCGCGGCCGCTTTCGGCGCTCACTTTGCCGGTCGGAAAATTTGCGCCACCGCACGTCTCTAGAACCTCAATCCTGTCCGGACGTCCCGTCGCGTCATCGATGCTTTTGAGGTTAACGACTCGCCGCCGCGGTGCGAACATTTCGAGTGCGGCGCGGATTACACTGGTGGAGCCGAGCACGACGCAGTGTCCTGCATCCCCGTCAGCAAGCGCCTTCGCTACGATTTCTGGACCGATGCCAGAAGGATCACCCATAGTTATTGCGAGGGGTGCCACGTTAGTCACTTTGACATTGCCTTGAATTGTTTACTCAGACGTCTGACGGCCCGCCGGAGCGCCTCGTCGCCTCCGAAACCGCCTGCTTTCATGCCGACCAAGACATCACGACTCGCGATCCTAGCGGACCCGATGGGAAAACCGGGCTCAGTCTCTCCCAGAAGCGCGAAGCTGATTGTGCCGGTGCGATCAAGGATTGCTTCCATCGTGTCGCCGCCTGTCGCGATCAGTATGCCGAACTCTCGAACCCGCAACTGCGCGTTAGCTCGATCAGCCAGGTCGGCAAGTACCGCTGCCGACTCGTCCATGCGTCCCGGCGGAGCGATTAGAACTACTGCCTCTTCACTATGCAACGCAGCGGCTTGCCGATGACTGACTGGGTTGGCGCTGCCGATGACGACAAGGGCCGGTCCAGCGTAAGCAGGGATGACCGTATCCTCGGACGCCTGCCCGAGCCGCTTCGCCAAAGCGAGTGCCAGTCCTGGCGAGCCGACCCAAAACTGCTCCGAAGGAGCCTCGATACCGGCGACCTGGGCGTCCAGTTCATCCTGCGTGGATGCATTGAGGATGACTGTATTCGTGGCGTGGGAAGGAACAAGCTCGGCGAGTCGTGCCGTCCGGGCGGGATGGACCGGGTCTTTCCCGTAATCTGACAAATGGACCGGCACGTTGTGCACCAGTTGCATGCCGTCGACCGTTGTTCTTCCCGCCGCCGGAAATGCCGGCGCAAACACCAAGCCCGAACGCCCGGATGCATGGAATGCAGCAGCGATTTCTGCCGAGACATGACCGCGCAAGGTCGAGTCGACGGTTTTCAGCAGGATTGGAGCTCCGGACACTTCACAAGCGGACAGCGCCATGCGCCGAGAGGCCTCTTCGGAAGACACGGATCGGGACCCCACATCGACGGCACGGACATCGAATGGCTCTCCCGGGACCTGCCGCCGTCCGACAGACGCCGTCATGCCCCTTGCAACGAAGGGTGCGGCGCCATCAGCGGCGCTCGTCAGGTCGTCTGCGAGGATCGCGACACGGAACGGATGTATGTGTGACATAAAGTTACGATAAACCAACGCGCTTGCCTTCAAAAGCAATGGCTACGAACGCATTTTGGTGATAATGATGCACCAATGAGGCGATCCGATCTACCCAATCTCGATGACCTCCGTGCTTTTGAAGCGACCGCGCGCCTCGGAAGCGTTCGTGCGGCTGCGGATGAACTGGCGTTGACCCATGCGGCAATTAGCAGGCGGAACAGTCGGCTGGCCGAGTATGTCGGAGCGCCACTCTTCCGACGCGAGGGACGCGGGCTTGAACCGACCAGTGCGGGTGACCTCCTCAGGGAGGCATGTCGTCGCAGCTTCGATGACCTTCTGAGAACGATCGGCTCAATCCAAGATGCGAAAGCATCGCCCGGCGGAAGCATCCTGTTGTCCTGCGAGCGGTCTGTGGCGATGCGCTGGCTGATCCCGCGCTTGAGCGGGTTTCAGGATGCAAATCCCTCCGTTGCCGTGCATCTGTCGGTTGGTGGCGGCGCAGTCGAGGGTACCGCACGTCGTAACGTGATCGCGCTACGAAGGCTCGACTTTCAGATCCCAGAAGGTTGGTCGGTGAAGCCGCTCTGGCATGAGCGCATCGGCCCTGTTTTAGCGCCATCGCAGGCGGGCAGTTTCCAAGATGGAACCTATCTTGCTTTGGGCACCCGAACGAGGCCCAACGCTTGGTCGAATTGGCTGGCTGGTCACCCAAAGATACCGCGTCCGCGAGAGACACGGATGTTGGATCATCACTTTCTGATGGTCGAGGCTGCCTGCGGGGGGCTTGGTGTCGGTCTGGCGCCTCGCGTGATCGCAATCGATGACATCGACCGTGGTCGCCTAATCGCTCCTCACGGCTTTGATGAAGATGGCACGCGCTACGGCCTCTTGTGGAGGTCAAAATCTGAGTTGAGCGAAGAAGCTGTGCAGCTTTGCAATTGGCTTAGTCAAATGACCGAGGGCCTCTAACGAATATTTGCGATTATTTAAACGAAATTCTGCCGCGCACACGAAATGAATACACGGTCTGCCCTGCTGAAATCGAGAGCTCTGCGTTAAACGAACGCGCATGATCATAGTGGGATATCGAAGGAATAGTTCGCATTCTCGTCGCGCGTGCCCCGCCATCCAATTGTTTGATAAAAAACGCAATGTCGCCTTGGGTGCGAGGTTCGAGCCTGGTTGGCGGGCTGGCGCGGTCGCGGGAAGGGGCGTGCCGCCGCCGGCGCGAGGAGTGCTCGAACGCCTCCCTGGCCACCTCGCGGTTCGGTGTGGTCGCGTGAGGCTCGACGACGCGGGCCTTCGTTCCCCTTGATCGCGGTCCGGGCCCCCGCCGAGCCGTGAACCGGACGACGGCACGCCACCTACTGGCGGCACCTTGCCTCGCGCCGTCGCTCCAGCCGAAGAACGCCGATCAAGTGACACTGAATGGCGCGGGGCCACTGCCGCTCCTTCGGCGCGCGACCATCACCTCGTATGCCTGTTCAAGGGCACGAGTGTGAGCAACCGAGTCGAAGAGCGGCGCCGTGCTCCGCATCGCGACGAGCTTCTCCCTGATCGACCGCAGACGCCGATCGTCCCGGGCCAGCGCTAGCGCCAGCGCCTCGTACTCTTCGAGATCGCGCGTAACCAGTTCCGGCATGCCGGACGCGCTCAACACGCTCGCCCCGACGCGACCGGCGAACGTGTCGCCGAGGCAGGTCACCATGGGCAAGCCGGCGACCAAGGCATCCGAGGCTGTCGTGTGCGCGGTGCACGGGAGCGAATCGAGGAACAGATCGGCCGCGGCATGACGCTTGAGATGCTTCTCGATCGGCATGCGGCCGCAGAACACGATCCGATCCGGCGATATGCCCGCACGGCTGGCTTCATCCCTCAAGCGCTCGCGTATCGTGTGGTTCGGCTCGAGCAGCCACAGAACGGAGCCCGGGACCTGGGCCAGCAGCCGCATCCAGATGGCGAACATTCGGGGATTGAGCTTCTGGCGATTGTTGAACGAGCAGAATACGAAACCGTCTTCGGGCAAGCCGTGCTCGGCGCGCGTGACGATGCCCGGCTCGATCTCGCGTCGCCTGTCGAAGGGCTGATAGCAATTGGGAAGATGCACGATCTTCTCGTCGTACCAGGGCTGGTGCTCGTGAGGAGCGACGATCGGGTCGGCAATGATATAGTCGATGAATTCCGCTCCCATCGTGCCCGGATAGCCGAGGTAGTTGACTTGGATCGGCGCAGGCCGCGAGGCGATGATCTCGGATCTCGCGTCGCGGGTGTGGCCCTTCAGATCGACGAGAATATCGACCCCATCAGCGTGAATGCAGCGCGCGGCGTTGGCGTGCGTCATCTCGCGGACGATGACGAAGCTGTCGCATGCCGCCATGATGCGCTGGCGCAGGGCGCTCCCGTCCTGATCGCTGTAGCAGTAGCCGAAGACCTCGAAGCGCTTCCGGTCGTGCAACTCGAGCGTCTCGGCGAGCAGGAGCGCCGTGGCGTGATGGAAGAAGTCCGCCGAGAGGTAGCCGATCCGAATAGGACGGCCGCTGTCGGAGCGCGTCCGATGGGTGTCGAATTTCAGCCCGGCGGCGGATGCGCTGCCGCGAGAGAAGCGGCGCGCCGCCTCGAGCTGCAAGTGCTTGCCGGACCCGTTGAAGAAGAAATTGAACGGCGCGACGACGCTATCCTTGTCGGCATTCAACAGGGCCAGACATGCCTGTTCGTCCGCCTCGAGACCCTGCCAGTCCACCAGCACCCGCCTGAGATTGGCGCGCTCCAATCGGTTGATCAGAAAGGTCGGCTCGCTTTCGAATGCGCGATTGAACGCGGCAAGCGCATCCTCGAGCCGTCCCAGCATCATGTAGGACACGGCGAGATTGTATTGCCCGATGGCAAGCTCGGGCGAGATCCTCACCGCGTGCTCGAATGCCGTGAGCGCTCCATCGTGTGAACGCATCCTGCGAAGCAGCGCGCCTGTCCGCACGTAGCCCATCGCATTGTCCGGCTCGAGCTGCAGTCCGCTTCGATAGGCGGCAAGAGCCTGATCGTAGCTTCCCATCGCATCGAACGCCGCGCCGAGGCAGAAATGCGTCCGGGCGTGGTCGGGAGCGAGCCGGATCGCCTCCTTGAAGGCGGTGATCGCCTCGCCATTGCGGCCTTCCTTGTGAAGGAACAGACCGAGCTCCGCGTAGTTCACGGCCTCCGCGTCGGGGTCGCCGGTCTCCCGCTGCAGGGCGGCATCGAGACGGCCCGTAGCAGCGAGGATCTTCAGCTCCAGCCTCTTGGCGTCGGCCCCCGTCGCCCCGGCAGCCATTGCCCGGTGGCACGCCTGCAAGGCCTCGGCGGGTTTGCTCAAGGCCAGCAGGGAGTCGCCATACTGCAGGAGTAGCGCGCTTTGCCGGGCGTCCAGCGCAATCGATCGTTCGAAGACTCCGACGGCAGCGGCATGGTCGCCGGTCCGCTGGAGGAGTCTGGCGAGCGCTGCCCAGGCTCCGCTCGAGCCGGGGTTCAACTCCAGACAGCGCTCGCAGGCCGCTCGCGCCTCCGTCAATCGTCCCTGATCGGCCAGAACGATCGCCAGACTGAGCCAGCCGTCGCTGTAGCCGGAGTTGTGCTCGACGCACTGCCTCAAGAGACCGGCCGCCTCGCTCTTGCGACCCTGATAGAAGGCGATCAGTCCGAGATGGTGCAGGCACTGCGCATGACGCGGCTTCAGCGCCAGTACGGCTTCGTGCAGGTCGCGGGAGCGCTGCAGGTTCCCCGCCTTCAACAGCGCCACGGCCTCGCAATACATCTCGAGCGCGGCCGGGTCTTTTTCGAGGCCCTTCACCGGGGTGTCCCGCCCGCGCAGGGCCCGTCGCTGCTTGCGGTTCATCGCGGTCATTCCGATGGATCGTGGTTTCGCCCGAGCGGCGAGGCCTGCGCGCGACGCTTCTCAGGCATTGACGTTCGGCCTCGTCGCGTTTTGCGACCCAGGCCTCGCTTCCGACGGTGCCGAAACGAGAGGGCGGCTGAGCCCGAACAGCCGGGACCACCGGAGGTCGAGTTCCGAGGCCCGCGCCTCATGCTGGACCCCGAAGCCGTGCTTCCTGTCGAACTGATCCCGCCGGGGCGCAATTCCGAGTTTGCGGCGCTTGAAGTGCTCGTTCCACGGGCTGTAGCCGTACCACCAGATGGCAGCCAGCTCCGGCGCGCCATTGCACAGCCCCGGCAGGTTCGTCGCATGGCGACCGGGCAGATAGCTGCCGATGGAATAGCGGTGATACAGCCGGCTGCGGGTGGGAAACTGCAGTCCGGGGATGGCGTGCTTCTTGAAGTCGAACTCTGCTTCCCAGATACCGCTCGCCTTCTGCTCCACCAGTGCGCGCCCAGGATCCGGGAGCACCTCGGGCGCGGCATCCACCATGATGGCGCCGGGAATGCGCACCCCAGTGAGATCGTTCTCCGAGACGATGCGCTCCATCTTGTCGAGCTGCGGCGCCACCAGGAACTCGGTGGTATTGAGTGCGATCTTCCAGCAGTCGCTGAACCGCTGCTCGTGCTTCATCACCTCGAAGTCGCACATGATGGCCGAGAAATGCTCGTTCTCCGATCGCACGACCTCCCACCCTGGCGCGAGATCCCGGCAGATCGCCACCGACTCGTCCGTGGATCCGTAGTCGATGAGCACGCCATGATCGAAGATCGCGAGATGGTGTCGCAGCCACCACGGCAGAAGGTATGCCTCGTTGTAGAAGTGCGAGATCAGAACCCGCTTCATCACAGCCTCATTCGCTCTCGCTGATCGCGGGGAAGTAGGTGAGGAACCGCGACCGCATGCCGTCACGGTGCGCGCGGACCTTTCTGCTCAGCTCGTCGGCGAAATTCCACGCGCCGATCACGAAGAGCGTATCGTCCGGCAGTTCGCGGACCCGCTCGATGGGCTCGATCTTCCCGGCCATGCCGGGAGCCACTCGCCCCACTTTCAGCCGGGCCTCGTCGATCAGAACATCGGGCTCGATGCCGGAGGCGCGCATGAAGGTCAGCGCCTTTGCCGCAATGCCCACGAGCGCAACCGTTCGTCCGTGCGACCTGTGCGCGTCGATCCGCTCCGCAGCCGACGTCATCGATCCGGCCGCCATCGCGGCGAAGGTCCGGTAGGCAGCTCTGGTCCCGGCCGCGCCAAGCTCCAACGTCATCGAGCTGGGCTCCGGTTGCGGCCAGGCGAGTGCGAAGGGCGGACCGCCATCGAAGGTCAGCGGTGTTCGGGGCGCATCGGAGTGACGCAGCATCGCCAGCATGCTTCCGCCATGCACACTCACCAGACCGAGACCATCCAGCCGCAGTCCGCACTCGCGCGCGAGCCGCTGCATCGAGGCCGGCGTGAAGAAGGAGTAGTGCTCGTGATAGACGGTGTCGAACTCGCCGCGGTCCAGCATCATCGCCTGACTGGTCTGGATGAACGCGATGCCGCCGGGGGCAAGCGCACGTCGCACCCCCTCCATGAAGCCCCGCGGATCGGGCGTGTGCGCAACAACGTTCATGGCGATGATGGCGTCGAACCGGCCTTCCGGGCTGGTTTCCGGGAAGAAGCCGGAGAGCACGTGCAGTCCGCCCGCGCGGGCCTCCGCCGCAAGGTTCGTCGCGGGATCGACGCCGGCGACCTCGAACCCCTCGCTCGCGAGGCACCTCAGCAGGCTGCCATCATTGCACGCGACCTCGAGGACGCGCGCCCCGTGCGGCACGACGGTGTGCAGCGTCTTCGCGAACCACTGAAAATACGAGCGCAAGGTGTTGCTCGTACCGCTCGCATAGAGATAGGTCGAGAACAGCTCCTTGGGATCGAGGAAGTGCGTGAGCTGGCCGTGCGAGCAGTCCTCGCAGGCCGCGAGACCGAGCGGATGAGCAACGTAGGCCTCCCCGTCCGTCGCAAGGAGCAGGTTCGCCACCGGCTGCGTGCCGAGATCGAGGCACAAGGCAACGTGTCCGCCGCACACCACGCAACGGTCAATTCTCGTCGCGCCGCCGCTCACGATGCAGTCCTCGCGGCGACCGCAGGATAGGCTGCCGCGAACTCCTCGCACCTCCGGCTGAGATCGGCGGCGCGGGGCGGTCCGATGAGCGTCCTTATGCGCCGGCAGTCCATCTGGAAGGAATACGTCGGACCGTCAGGCTTCGTGATGACATTGACGCCGTAGTGCGCCGCGACCGCGTCGGCCAGATCGCCGATCGCGATGTTCATCGACCCCGTATTCAGGATGCGCGGCAGGGGCCCCGTCACATCGAGAAGACGCAGCACGTAGTGCGCCAGATCGTCGAGGAACAGGATGCTCCGCCAGGATCCGCGGTTCGACGTCCACACGCACCCCTGCTCGATCGCGGCGCGGTTCATGGCGTTGAAGATCAATTCGCCGCGCAGTCGCGGGGCATAGCCGCAGACGGTGCCCAGGCGCAATCCGACGACGTTCTCTGCGAAGCAGTGAGCGAGTGAGTCGAAGGAGATCTTCGAGCAGTCGTAGGGGTTGACCGGGTTCAGGACCGCCTGCTCCTCGCGCAGCGCCGCCGGGATGCCCTCGAAGACACTGCCCGGCATGATCGAGTAGACGCTGGCCGTGCTGGCATAGATGAGCCGTGTCGCCGGCGATTTTCGTTGCGCGAGCTGGAGCAGGTCGATGCAGTTGTTGGCCACGGCACCCGCCGGATCCGCGATCGACCGCGGAACGTTGGAGTGCCCCGCGAACCACAGGATCACGTCGAACTGCCCGACATCGCCCACCGTCAGATGCTGGTAGCGGCAGCAGACCGCATTCCGGAGACCAGCCAGCGCCCCGGCGTTCTCGTCGCAGATGACGACCGAGTGCCCTGCCGCCGTCAGCAGAGGCGCGAGATATGACCCGACGTAGCCGTGACCGATCAGGAGGACGTGCATGAGGGGGCAATCGCTCTCGAAGGAGTGTCGATCGCCGAACGTTGCCGAGAGAGTCTTGCACGGGGCTGTATCGCGTCGGCGCGCGCAAGGCCGACACAAGCGAACGGGCCGATTGGTCGACGGCGCCGCCCTCCGACAGCCCTGCCGGTCTGCGTCTGTCCAATCGGGCCAGCACGTCAGGAACCGCAGGATCCGGGGGCCCACATGTCGCAGTCTGCTGCCGCTCGAGCGCTCCCCGATCCCGGGACGGGGCCGACACATGCCGAGCTGGCGCAGATGCTTCAGTCCGGGCAGTTGTCGGACGCCGTGCGTGTCTGCGGTCAGCTGATCGACGCCGACCCGGCCGATCCCGTTCCGTATCTCTGCCTGGCAAAGCTCGCGCATCACGCGGGGAGCTACCAGAAGTCGAGCGAACTCGCCGCGGAAGCGATCCTGCGCAAACCGGACTGGAGCGAGGCCTATCTTCAGCTCGCGGCCGCCATGCGCGAGCTGGCGGATTTCCCTATGGCCATGCGCGCCCTCGAGATGGCCGTCCACCTGAGCCCTGACCATGGCGACGCAAGGCTCGCCTTGGCCGACCTGTACTACGAGCAAGGACTTCTCGACCTTGCGAGGCGCGCCTACCAGGAGGCGCTGCAGTGCTCTCCGGCGTGCTCGCGCAGTGCTGCGATGCTGAGGCTTCTCGGCGTTGATCCCGCGCACATCACCAGCCTCTCGAGGCGCTCCGAGCCTGCTGGCGGTGGTCTCGGCTTCAGCAGCGCCGCCTGGCAGTGCGTGCACATCTCGATCCTCGCGCCCGACGGCTACAGCCACTGGCAGGCCTTTGCCGAGATGGCGCAATCCCTGCGAGACTCGCTGCGGAAGCTCGGCATCGCGAGCGACATCGCGCTCAACGAGGTGAAGGCCACGGGCGTCAATATTCTGCTCGGCGCCCATCTCATCCGGCAGCACGATCTTGCGCGCTCGCTGGGCAGCAACTGCGTCATCTTCAATCTCGAGCAGATCGACGGCGTCGGCATCGATCGCTTGCCGGTCTACAAGGAGTTGCTGGCCAGCCGCGTCGTCTGGGACTACAGCGCGCGGAACCTCTCGCGAATCCGCCAGCTCACCGGCAACGAGTCCGTGCATCATCTCGGGATCGGCTACGTCGACAGCCTGTCGCGCATCGCCCCTGCCGCGACGATGCCGACCGACGTCCTGTTCTACGGCTCGCTGAACGCGCGGCGCGCTGCGGTGCTCGACCAGCTGCGCGACAGCGGGCTGAGGGTGCGCCACCTGTTCAATGTCTACGGCGCCGACCGCGACCTCGCGATCGCAAGCGCAAAGGTCGTGCTGAACATGCATTTCTACGACGACAGCATCCACGAGATCGTGCGCACGTCATACCTGCTGGCGAACCGCAAGGCGGTCGTCAGCGAATGCAACCCGGACACCGAGATCGACGACGATATCCGTGAGGCGTTGCGCGCGGTGCCGTACGCAGAGCTACACGATGCCTGCATGATGCTGGCCGGCGATGACGCGGCGCGGCGCGAGCTCGAGTGCCGCGGATACGAGATCTTCAAGCGCCGCAACCAGAGCGACTACCTTCGCCGCGCCATAGACGCGACGACGCGGTCCTAGCCAGAGCGTCTCCGGGGCATGTCATGCGAGTGATGGTGACGGGGGGAGCAGGCTTCATCGGCTCGGCGCTCGTGCGGCTGCTCGTCAGGGACGAGGGCGCGCAGGTGCTGAATGTCGACAAGCTGACCTACGCGGCCTCACGGGCGTCCCTCGCGTCCGTCGCGGACGACGTGCACTATCACTTCTTGAAGGCGGACATCGGCGATGCCGCCGCAATGAACAAGGCGTTTGCCGGGTTTGCGCCGGACGCGGTCGTTCACTTGGCCGCGGAAACCCACGTCGACCGATCGATCTCGGGCGCGGCCCTGTTCATCGAGACCAACATCGTCGGCACATTCGTATTGCTGGAGGCGACGCGGCGATACTGGGAAGGGCTGCCGGAGCCGCGGCGAAGCGCCTTCCGCTTCCTGCATGTCTCCACCGACGAGGTGTACGGCTCGCTCGGGCCGGGCGGGCTGTTCCGGGAGGACACTCCCTATGATCCGAGCTCGCCCTACTCGGCGAGCAAGGCCGCGGCCGACCACCTGGTCATGGCATGGCAGCGCACCTACGGGTTGCCCGCCGTCATCTCGAACTGCTCCAACAACTATGGGCCGCACCAGTTTCCCGAGAAGCTCGTCCCACTCATGATCCTCAACGCCCGCGACGGCAAAGTGCTCCCCGTCTATGGCGACGGCTCGAACGTTCGCGACTGGCTCTATGTCGACGATCATGCCCGCGCCCTGATCTCGATCCTTCGCCATGGCCGGGTCGGCGAGACCTACAATGTCGGCGGCCGCAACGAGCGGTCCAACCTCGCGGTCGTCGAGGAAGTCTGCGATCTGATGGACCTCCTTGAGCCCGGTGGCGCGCCGCATCGCCGCCTCATCACCTTCGTCGCCGACCGGCCGGGGCACGACCAGCGCTATGCCATCGACGCCAGCAAGCTCGAGACGGAGCTTCACTGGCGGCCGCGGGAGAGCTTCGCCACCGGCCTCGCGAAGACCGTGCGCTGGTATCTCGACAACGAGGCGTGGTGGGGGCCGCTGCGCCGCAAGGTCTACAGCGGTGAGCGGCTGGGCCTCGTGCCCTCGTCACGCGCCGCTGCGGCCGGCCGTGGCGCGTGGTAAGGCCGTTGGCGGCGGGGCGGGACTGGGCCCGCTAGGAGGCC
>DAOMWV010000057.1:0-14538 GCA_035436725.1 Hyphomicrobiaceae bacterium | reverse complement strand
TTACGAAGTGGCGAAGCACCTGACACGCGTCAACATCGGCTCGATGTACGTCGGCGGCGTCGGCGCCAACAAGCAGTTCCTCGACAAGCTTCCGAAGGAAGTGCAGGACGCGTTCCGTGCGGCCGGCAAGGCCGTCTCGAAGAACCATGGCGACGACATCAGCGCGCGCATGGACGCGGCCATCGACACGATGGTGAAGCAGCACGGCGTGAAGGTCGCCGACCTGCCGCCGGCCGAGCGCGAGAAGTGGATCAAGGGCCTGCCGAACATCGTCAAGATCTGGTCCGACAAGAACGGGCCGGCTGCGAAAGAGGTGCTCGGGTCCTATTTCAATGCGCTGCGCGCGGCGGGTATCAAACCGGGCCGCGACTGGGACAAGGAAGCCTGATAACCTCGCCTTCGGTCCCGTTCACTCCATTGCCGCCACGCCCCGCTATCCGGCCGGGCGTGGCGGTCTTGCACTCGGCACAATCGAACCTCAGGATTTCCCAATGTCGGAAGCGGTGTCGCCAGAGGCGCTCGAACAGGAGGCGCCACGAGGGCCGAGCGATCCGCTCTCGCGGCTCGTCGATCTGCTCGCTGCGGTCGGGACGATCTGGACGTTCGGATTGATGCTTCTCGTTGTGGCTGACGTCACGGGTCGTGACTTCTTCAACCGGCCGATCGTCGGCGTCGCAGAAATGGCCGGCAACTCGATCGTCGGGATCGTCTTCCTGCAGCTCGCCTCCGCGGTGAACGCCGGCCGGATGACGCGGGCCGACTTCCTCATCCAGATGCTCGGCTCCCGCCGCTCGGCTGGCGTCAGAAGCCTCGAATGCGTCTTCGCACTGCTCGGCGCGGTGGCAATGGCCGTGCTCACGCGCGCGGGCTATCCCAATCTCGTCGGTGCCTACACGAAGAGCGAGTTCTTCGGTGTGCAGGGGCTCTTCACGATTCCGACCTGGCCCATCCACGCCCTGATCGTGGTCGGCTCGGCATTGGCCTGCATCATCTATCTCCGCCTCGCCTGGCGGCAGGTGACGGGGTATCAGGCGCCGGAGAGCCGGGCATGACCGACCTCCAGATCGGGCTCGGGCTCATCGCCGGCATGGTCGTGCTGATCATGCTCGGCCTGCAGATCGGCGTATCGCTGCTGCTGCTGTCGTTCGTCGGCGTATGGATGATCAAGGGCAATCCACTCGTTGCCTACAAACTCGTCGCACTGTCTTCGTATTCGGGTATCAACGATTATCTCTTCGCGACCATTCCACTCTTTGTCTTGATGGGATTACTCGTATCCATATCCGATGTCGGAAAGGATACGTTCCACGTCGCGGAAGCGTTGCTCAGGCGCGTGCGGGGCGGTCTCGCGATGGCGACGGTTGCCGCCAATGCCGTCTTCGCCGCCGTCACCGGGATTTCGATCGCGTCAGCGGCCGTATTCACGAAAGTCGCCGTGCCCGAAATGATACGACACGGATACCAGCCGAAGTGGGCGGTCGGCACGGTCGCGGGTTCGTCAATCCTCGGGATGCTGATACCGCCGAGCCTTCTGATGATCATCTACGGCGTGCTGGCGGAGCAATCGATCGGCAAACTGTTCATTGCCGGCGCACTCCCCGGCCTGCTCATAGCCCTCGGTTTCGTCGCCGTCATCTGGTGGACAGCGACCTTCCGGCCACAGTCGATGTTCGTCGATCCTGTCGCGGCTGCGGCACCGGTCACGGTGGAGGAGAGCACCGGCTCGCTGCTTCTGAAGCTCGTTCCGATCGCAACCCTCGTGCTGATCGTACTCGGCGGTCTCTACGGTGGCTTCTTCACGCCGACCGAGGCCGGCGGCATGGGGGCGTTCGGTGCGTTTCTGATCGCGATCGCACGGCGCCGCCTCGACCGGCACAAGCTCTGGCGCGTACTCAAGGAGACCGGGCACGTTTCGGTCGGCATCCTGTTCCTGCTGATCGCCGCGGGTCTCTATTCGAAAGTGCTAGCGATGGCGGGAGTACCGAATGCCATCTCCGACCTGGTCGGCGAACTCGGCCTCGGCAAATGGGGCTTCGTGTTTCTCTATGTGCTGATCCTGCTCGGTCTCGGCTGCATTCTCGACAGTTCGTCGATCCTGCTGATCATGGTTCCGATCGCGGCACCGATCGCACAGAGCTTCGGAATGGACCTCATCCATTTCGGCGTGATCACCGTGATCGCCGTGGAATGTGGCCTTCTGACACCGCCATTCGGAATCTCGGTTTTCACCGTCAAGGCGACGCTCGGCGACAGCAACATCCGTCTCGAGACGATCTTTGCCGGCGCCATGCCGTACTTCCTCGTCATGCTCGCGGCTCTTGCACTGGTCGCGGTGGTGCCGTGGTTCTCGCTGGCGCTCATCCGTTGACGGTACGTCAGGTCGCGGCGGCTCCGATGGAGCCGACGCGAAGACTGAACCGATCGATGGCCACGGATGACCAGAGACCGGCTTTGCGGAAAGGATCGCCGGCATTGAAGGCGACGACTGTACCAAGCTCGTCGGCCTCGACGATAAGCAGGCTGCCGATCATGCGGGAGCCATCGCCGGAGACGAGTGGGCCGGATGCGAGGATTCGCACGCCCGATGCCTCGCTGGCTGCAAGGTAGGCCCTATGAGCAGCATAGTGTTCGTCGCGAACGCTTGCGGCGTCGGGTCGGTCAAGGCCGTGGATGCAGAAAAGCGGCATGGTGCGGAAGCTCCTGGGCGATGCCTGTTATTCGCAGGGAATACTTGTTTCGTTGCCGATACTGGCGTTGACTTGATGCAAGTTCAACGACGAGGAGGATCTTGCCGATGCCGCCCTTCACTCCCAACCATCCCCAGCACGACAAGCTCGGTCCGCTCGACACCCGCTTCGTCGATGCGCCGAATCTGCCGTGGACGCCGACACGCTGGCCCGGTATCCATCTCAAAGTCCTGATGACGGATCCGGAAACCGGGATTTCGACCGCGCTCACGAAATTCGACAAGGGTGCGAAACTGCCGGATCACGAGCACGTCGAGCTCGAACAGAGCTACGTTCTCGAAGGGCATCTCGTCGACGAGCATGGCTCGGTCGGCCCAGGGCAATACGTGTGGCGGCCGGGCGGTTCGCGGCACGAGGCGCATGCGCCCGACGGCTGCATCGTGCTGTCGTTCTTCATGAAGCCCAACAAGTTCTTCGATTGAGCCGGACGACATGAGCCACGTCGCACTCGTCGCAGGTGCCGCCGGCGTCGTCGGCGGCGCTATAATCGCGCACCTTGCCACACAGCCGGACTGGCGTGTCATCGGGCTCGGCCGGCGTGGTGGTGCAAGCGAAGGCCGTGTCGTGCATCAGGCCGTGGATCTGACCGATCCCGCATCGTGCGTAGCTGCGGCAAAGGCCTGGAACGCGGTGACGCACGTCTTCTACACGGCTTACCTTCCGAATGCCGACCTGAAAATCGAGGCCGAGACGAACGCGGCGATGCTCCGCAATCTCATGGCGGCAGTCGAGCCGGTCGCGTCGGGCCTCAGGCATGTCCAGCTCATGCAGGGCTCGAAATGGTACGGCAATCATCTCGGCCCATTCCGCACGCCGTCTCGAGAGGACGATCCGCGACACGGCGCGCCTTGTTTCTACTACGATCAGCAGGACTGGCTCGCGGCTCATCAGTCCGGCAAGGCGTGGACCTGGTCGGCGCTCCGGCCACATGGCGTGCTCGGTCTCGCCGTCGGATCGGCGATGAACCAGCTGACGGCAATGACGCTCTATGCGTCGATCGCCAAGACACGGGGCGATACGCTCTACTGGCCGGGATCAGAGGCCGCGTTCGAGAGTATCTACCAGTTCACGGAGGCAAGCTGGCTTGCGCGTGGCGCTGCCTGGGCGGCAACGGCGCCGGCTGTGCGCAACGTCGCCATCAATCTCACCAATGGCGACCTCGTGCGCTGGAAGTATCTCTGGCCCGACATCGCCGCCACGTTCGGGATGATGCCGGGACCGCCGGCACCGCAGAAGCTCGCGGAGACGATGCCTCAATACGAAGGTCTCTGGGCAGACATGGTGGCGCGGCACGGACTCCAGCGTTTCCGCATGGATCAGCTTACGAACTGGCGGTTCGCGGATTTCGTCTTTCACAGCGGCTACGACCACATCTCCGACATGACGCGCGCGCGCACGCTCGGCTGGTGCGGGGCGAACCCGTCGCACGAGATGTACGTCCGGCTCGTCGGTGATCTCAGGGCGCGCAAGATCATCCCATGACGATACGAGGAAATCGCCGATGAGCTATGTCGTCGTCGCCGAGTTCCGTGTCCTCGATGGCGCCGTCGAGGCGTTCGCGGAGAACATGCGCCGGCACGCGGCACTGTCGCGCGAAGAGACGGGATGCCGGCTGTTCGAGGTGGCGCAGGATGCCGCCGATCCCAATTGCTTCGTCCTCTTCGAGCGCTATGACGACGAGGCCGCCTATGTCGCCCATCGTGCGACCCCGCACTACAAGCGCTTTCTCGACTGGGCGCCACCGCTGCTTCAACGCAAGGACGGCCAGCTCTTCCAGAGGCGGAGTGTCCTGGCAGGGATTTGATACGTTCCGGGGTATGACCCGACACGGTGCTTCCTATATAGAATAGTGATGCTCTTGCCGGCCGTCCTGGCTGCTGCAGACGGTGGACCTTTCCCGATGGCGCATTTCAGGTTCGACAATTCCTATGCGCGACTGCCCGACCGCTTTTTCGCGCGGCTCGATCCGACGGCGGTCGCAGCGCCACGTCTCATCGCCTTCAATGAGGCACTGGCGCGACGGCTAGGGCTCGACGCCAGTCAATTCGATCCGGAAACGACGGCGCAGATGCTGTCCGGAAACCTGGTGCCCGAGGGCGCTCAGCCGCTGGCGCAGGCCTATGCCGGGCATCAGTTCGGCGGGTTCGTACCCAAGCTCGGTGACGGACGCGCGATCCTGCTCGGCGAGATCGTCGCGCCGGATGGCGCGCGTTTCGATATCCAGCTGAAGGGGTCCGGCCGAACACCGTTTTCGCGCGGTGGCGATGGCCGCGCTGCCCTTGGCCCGGTGCTGCGTGAGTACGTCGTCAGCGAAGGCATGGCCGCCCTCGGTGTGCCGACGACGCGCTCGCTTGCAGCTGTGGCGACAGGGGAAGGCGTGTTTCGCGACGTGCCGCTTCCAGGCGCGGTGCTGACGCGCGTGGCGGCAAGCCACATCCGCGTCGGCACGTTCCAGTATTTCGCCGTACGCCAGGACGTCGACGGCATCAGGACGCTCGCGGATCATGTGATCGGACGGCACTATCCGCATCTTTCCGACAGCGCGCAGCGCTACCGCGGCATGCTCGCCGCGATCGTCTCCAGGCAGGCCCGACTCGTCGCACAATGGATGTCGATCGGGTTCATCCATGGCGTCATGAATACCGACAACATGACCGTATCCGGGGAGACGATCGACTACGGCCCGTGCGCCTTCATGGACACCTTCCATCCCGCCAAGGTGTTCAGCTCCATCGATCGGCAGGGTCGTTACGCCTGGGGCAATCAGGCGAGGATCGCAAGCTGGAATCTCGCGCGGCTTGCCGAGACGTTGCTGCCGCTCCTCGACGAGGACGAGACCAAGGCGGTCGGCGTCGCACAGGAAGTGGTCGAAGGGTTCGGCCCGGAATTCAATGACGCCTTCAGCCGGTTCATGGCTGCCAAGGTCGGCCTGACGCGGATCGACGACAGTGGCTTCCAGCTGGCGCAGGATCTTTTGCAAGCCATGGCTGACGCTGAAGCGGATTTCACCTCGACGTTCCGCCTGCTGGCCGAGGGCGCGGCCCGCGACGAGTTCTCGGATGCGGCGGGGCTGTTCCGTACTCCGGAAGGATTTCTGACATGGATCGACCGGTGGCGCGCGCGGCTCGCCGAAGAAGGAACGACCCCCGTGGCGCGTGCGGCAGCGATGCTCGCGGCCAATCCGGCGATCATCCCGCGCAATCACCGCATCGAGGAGGCCATCGATGCTGCCGTTGCCCACGATGATCTCGCGCCGTTCCATCGTCTCGTCGCGGCGGTCTCGCGGCCGTTCGCCCCGTTGACGGAAGACGAGCCGTTCCGCCAGCCACCTCTGCCGCACGAGATCGTCAGACAGACCTTCTGCGGGACTTGACCGGCGCCCAGGTTGGCCGCACAGGTTTCGGCAGTTGCAGCGGTTGCATCGACACGGGAGCGCCTCATGGCCAAATCGAATACCTATCGCCTCGCCGTCATTCCCGGCGACGGCATCGGCAAGGAAGTCATGCCCGAGGGCGTGCGCGTGCTGGAAGCGGTGGCGAAGAAGTACAAGTTTTCGGTGCAGCTCGATCATTTCGACTTTGCGAGCTGCGACTACCACGAGAAGCACGGCAAGATGATGCCGGACGACTGGAAGCAGCAGATTGGCGGCCACGACGCGATCTATTTCGGTGCGGTCGGCATGCCGTCGAAGCTGCCCGATCACATCTCGCTCTGGGGCTCGCTGATCCTGTTCCGGCGCGAGTTCGACCAGTACGTCAACCTGCGGCCGGTGAAGCTGATGCCGGGCGTGAAGGCTCCGCTCGCCGACCGGAAGCCTGGTGACATCGATTTCTTCGTCGTGCGCGAGAACACTGAAGGGGAATATTCGTCTGTAGGCGGCCGCATGTTCCCGGGGACGGATCGCGAGTTCGTCACACAGCAGAGTGTATTCACGCGACAGGGCGTCGATCGCATCCTCAAGTACGCGTTCGAACTCGCCCAGAAGCGCAAGCGCAAGAAAGTGACGAGTGCGACGAAATCCAACGGCATCGCAATCACCATGCCGTACTGGGACGAGCGCTTCGCCGAGATGAAGAAGAACTACCCGGATGTGACGACGGACCAGTATCACATCGACATCCTGACTGCGCATTTCGTGCTCAATCCGGACAAGTTCGACGTGGTCGTCGCCTCCAACCTGTTCGGCGACATCCTGTCCGATCTCGGGCCGGCGTGCACGGGCACGATCGGTATCGCGCCGTCGGGCAATATCAATCCGGAGCGGAAATTCCCGTCTCTGTTCGAGCCCGTGCATGGCTCCGCACCCGACATCTACGGGCAAGGAATCGCCAATCCGGTCGGGCAGATCTGGTCGGCAGCGCTCATGCTCGATCATCTCGGCGAGCCGGAAGCAGCCAAGGCGATCGTTCGCGCGATCGAGGAAGTTCTGGCAAAGCCCGAGTACCGCACGCGCGATCTCGGCGGCAAAACGAACACGGTCGGCTGCGGCAAGGCAATCGCAGACGCGATTGCGTGAGGGCTGATCCCTCTTCGACGACCCTTCACACGGCCCTTTCCCCACAATCGGGGAGAGGGTCTCTTTACACCGGTCCGACGCGGACGGGATCGGGAAGCGTCGCAGGCATGGCGCCGATCGCGTGAACGGCGGCCTGCAAGGCCACGATATAGCCGTAGGTGCCGAGCCCGCAGATCACGCCCTTCACGCCCTTCGATATGATCGAGTGCTGATGGAGTGCGTCGCGGGCGTGAATGTTCGAGATGTGAACTTCGATGATCGGACCGGGGAAGAGTTTCAACGCGTCGACGATCGGTATCGAGTGGAAGGAATAGCCGGCGGGATTGATGACGAGGGCGGCGCACGTCTTCCGTGCCGCGTGGATCTGATCGACGATCACGCCCTCGTGGTTCGACTGCAGAAAGTCGATCTCCACGCCGAGAACCTTCGCGTAATCCCGACACGATACCTCGACCGCAGCGAGCGTCGTGGTGCCGTAGATGTGCGGCTCCCGCTCGCCGAGCAGGTTGAGGTTGGGTCCGTTGAGAATGGCGATGCGTTTCATCATGCGGTTGCTCCAACGCACATCAGCGATAGTTCTGGGACTCAGACGAAGAACGATAGCAGATACTCGAACATGCGCCGTAGCCATCGCGCCTTGGCAAGCAACCAAGACGTTGCCACGAATGCTGTCAATCCTGCCAAGTAGCCGGAAAGCCCTGCAGCTGATGCGGCGCCCGACGCCCGCACCAACGCCGAGACGGCAAAGCCGACCGCGACGGCGGCGAGCAGTGAAACTGCAAGTATTACGCCGCAGCCGACCAATCCCGGAACGTTTTCCGGGCCAGGTGGCGGTGCTGCCTCTGGCGTGCGTTTCATCGCGGGGGTGGTCGACTACGCCGCCGTCTTGCCAAGACCGAGCGCACGGATCGCGTTCTGTTTCAGGATCAGATCGAACACCTCGGGCTTGAAGCCGGCCGACGGATCCTTGAAGTCTGAGATCCAGCGGTCGGGCTGGATCAGCGGGAAGTCCGATCCGAACAGCATCTTGTGCTTGAGCTGCCCGTTGGCCCGCGAGACGAGCTCTTTCGGGAAGTACTTCGGGCTCCAACCGGAGAGATCGATGTAGACGTTCGGCTTGTGAAGACAGACCGAGAGCGCTTCGTCCTGCCAAGGCCATGACGGATGGGCGATGATGACCGTCATGTCGGGGAAATCGGCGGCGACATCGTCGAGGTGGATCGGGTTAGAGTATTTGAGCTTCAGTCCACCACCGCCGGGCATGCCAGTGCCGATGCCGGAGTGGCCGGAGTGGAAGATCGCGGGCATCTTGTAGTGTGCGATCAGTTCGTACATCGGGTAGGCGAGCGGATCGTTCGGGAAAAAGCCCTGCACGGTCGGATGGAACTTGAAGCCCTTGATGACGCCACCCTTGATCAGGGTTTCCGCTTCGCGCAGGCCCATCTTGCCCTTGTGCGGGTCGATGGAGGCGAACGCGATCATCATGTCGGCGTTCTCGCGCGCGGCGTCGGCCACTTCCTCGTTCGGAATGCGCTTGTTGCCGATCTGGAACTCGCTGTCGACCGTGAACATCACGAGGCCGATCTTGCGCTCGCGATAATAGGTGACGGTCTCGGCGATTGTCGGACGCTTGCCGGCCTTGAAGTACTTGTTGGCCGCGTCTTCGTAGGGCTGCCAGAACGCATCTGCCGGCTGACGGCAGGACACCTCGGCGTGGGTGTGGATGTCGATGGCGACGAGATCGTCGATGTTCATGCGTGCCTCCCGTACGGGTTAGCGGTGCCTGTATGTTTGTTATTTTCTATAACAAATATGCGACCGTCGCAACCGTGGCAGTGTCGCGATGCGTCCGGTTTCGGGGCGACGCCGCCGCCGCGGCCATGAGAGCTACTCCCGCCGATCAGACGAACTGGACAGCGACCTGGCCGAGTGTGCCGAAATCGGCTTGCACCGTGTCTCCGGCCTTGCACCAGATCGGCCGAGTAAACGATCCCGCGAGAAGGATCTGCCCGGCCGGCAGTTCGATGCCGTGCGGGCCGAGGCGGTTGGCCAGCCAGACGATGCCCATCGCGGGGTGGCCCATGATGCCCGCGGCGAGACCGGTCTCCTCGACTTCACCGTTCTTGTAGAGCGCGGCGCCCGCCCACCGGAGATCGATCGCATCAGGCCTTACGGGACGGCCGCCGAGGACGATGCCGGCTGCTGCGCCGTTGTCGGCGATGGTGTCGTAGATCTTGCGCGGGTCAAGCAGGCGCGCGTCGATCAGTTCGAGCGAGGGGACGACGTACTCGGTGGCACGCAGCACGTCCGGCACTGTCAGCCCCGGACCTTGCAACGGCTTCGACAGGACGAACGAAAGTTCAACCTCGACACGCGGCACGCAGAAATCCGATGCATTGATCTTCGCGCCGTCGGCGTACATCATGTCGTCGAGCAAGATGCCATAGTCGGGCTCGTCGATACCGGACGAGCGCTGCATCGCCTTCGATGTCAGTCCGATCTTGTAGCCGACGACGCGGCGCCCCTCGGCGACACGGCGGCGAATGGTTTCGGCCTGAATGGCATAGGCATCGTCGAAGTCGATCGCCGGGAACCGCTTGGATAGCTGCTCGGCCTGCCTTTTCGTGCGGGCGGCTTCGAGCAGTATCGTGGCACATGTATTGCGGTCGGCTTCACTGAGCATGCACGGCCTCCTGTTGATCGTTCGTGACATCCTAACAGGGACGCCCGCGCATCGTCAGCTGCCCCCACTCGGCGCCGCGAAGCCGTCTGCGATCCTGACCACCGACCGTCCGCCGCCACGCTTCTCGACGCGGATCTGGACGGCGATGCGATCGATCATCGAGGCGACATGCGTTATGACGCCGACCTGGCGGCCCTGCCCCTGCAGCGCTTCGAGAGCGTCGATCGCCATGTCGAGTGTCTCGCGGTCGAGCGTGCCGAAGCCTTCGTCGATAAAAAGCGTGTCGACGAAGGCACGGTTGCCTTCGAGACCGGCGAGGGCCAAGGCGAGTGCGAGCGAAACGAGGAAGCGTTCGCCGCCCGACAGCGAGCGCGGGCTCCGGATTTCATCGCCCATGTCACGATCCATGATCTCGAAAACGAGATCGGCATTCGGTGCGCGCCGCAGTTGATAGCGCGGATTCAGGTTCGCGAGCTGGTGATTGGCGAGGGCGACGAGGTGGCCGAGCGTCACGCCCTGCGCAATCCGGCGGAACTTGTCGCCTTTTTCAGATCCTATTGCCTCGTTGATATCGTGCCAAACTCGCAACTCGGCCTTCCTGTTATCGATTTCAGCCGAAAGCGCAGCCCTCTTTCTCAGTGCTTCATCGTCACTCGCGATCTTCTGCCGCAGCGCCGCAGTTTCATTGCGGTATGCCTCGATGATCTCCTCGGCACCGGCCACTTCGCTCGCGAGCCGCGTGACGTCCTCGATCGCGGGTAGCGTACGTCCATCGAGAAACGCCGCAAGGTCGCCGCGGCGTGCGGCGACCAGCTCACGAGCGGAGTCCCTTGCTTTCAGCAGGCGAGCGACCGTCGCTATGATGGCTTCGCGTTCGCTGGCAGGGCGCCTGAGCAGGTCGAGTGCTTCATCGGCTGTGATGCCTACGGTTGCTAAGTGTGCCGCGATCGCAGCGCGGCCCTCGCTCAGGCGGCGCTCCTGCACTGCGATGGTCGCCTGGATGTCGATTTTGCGCTTTTCAAGCGCGCTGCCCTCCTCAGTGGCGCGCGCCAGGTGTTGCTCCGCCTCTTGCACCGTCTTTCGCGCCTTCTCCAGCGCCGTCCGAATGCGTGTGCGATGCTCGTCGGTTGCGACGCCGCCGAGCAAGCTCGCACGGTCGGCGGCGCGTGTCGCGACGGCGCTCTCCCGCTCGGCGACCGCGGCCTCGGCTGCGTGCGCGCGCTCGGCAATCGGCCGGCGCAGATCGAGCTCGCGTTTTGCTTCATCGATTGTCTTGCGTTCCTTCAGGTTCGCATCACGACTCCGGTCGAGCGTTTCGATCCGGCTTTCCAAATCGCGGTACGTCGCATACTTCCGCTCGATAGCCATTCTTTCGGTCTCGATTACTTTCGGCACCGACGCCATGATCCGGTCGCGTGGTTGCACGAAGCTCACATCGACGTCCAGGACGATGCAGGCCTCGCGCAGATCGGCGTAGGCCTTGCCGGCTGCCTGCTCGCTGCGGACAAGTTCCTCGCCTGCCTTCGCAAGGGCCGCCTCCGCCTGCATATTCGCCGCACGCGCGTGCGCGACATCTTCGAGCGCCCGGTTTGCGTCGTGCTGTGCCCGGTCGACATCGGTGCGAGCGCGCTCGCGCTGGTCGCGGGCTGCGTGTACGACCGCCATCGTCGCCGGGTCGGTGTGATCGTACACGTGATCGCGGGATCCGCAGACCGCGCAAGGTTCACCGGGGCGCAGTTCGGCGCGGAGCCGGCCTGCCTGTGCCGACAGTGCGGCATCGGCCATTTCCGCGAGCGGTGTCGCCTGTTCGAGACGCAGGGAAGCGGCGGCGAGTGCGCTGCGCGCACGCACGTCCGCCGCCTCTGCGGACTGGAGGTTCTGACGCGCATCGGCGAGGGTCTTTTCGTCGTTCTGCTTCCCTGTTCGCGCGTCGGCTAAAGCCGTGAGGCGACGCTCGGCTTCTGCGTGCCGCTCGGCGACGATGCGGAGGCGGCCTTCATATTCGCGCAGATCGTCGAGGTTGATCGCCTCGCGCTTGCGAACGAGGTCGTCGCGCTCGGTGTCCAGCGCGCGCTGCTTCTGCTCGTTGGCCGCGTCGTGGTCTCGAAGGCGGGCAGCAATATTTTCAACGCAAAGGGCTCCGGCGCCTGCATCGATGAATCTGGCGACGAGGCCCGACAAGGCACGATCACGCCGCAACAATTCGGCTGAGGCAGCCTGCCGGTCGGCGAGCGCATTATCGAGTTCCGCGCGCGCCCTCTCGAGTTCTACATCGAGCCGCGCGGCCCGGTCCCATTCCGGCAGCCAGCGATGTTCGTCCTCAGCTCGTTCGGAGAGTGACTTCGCCGCTGCGGACAATGCCGCGCGGGCTGCTTCGACGGCATGAACTGCCGCATTGGCACGTTCGTCTACTTCGGCCCGCTGGCGCTGGAGGTCAGAGAGTTCGCGGCTGATGCGATCTGCCTGTTCGTGGATCGCGAGGATCGGCTGCAGCGCCGCAATCCTGTCGGCTGCCTCGACGATGGCGGTATTGGCAGCGACGGCGGCGTCAGACTTGCCAGCCTCACCTTCGGCGAGGGCCAGATCATTCGCATATCGTCGCGCTGCTGCGGCAAAGTCATGCTCGCTCCGCACCCGGGCGAGTTGCCGGTCAGCTTCGGCGCGGTCGGCGTCTCTCTTCTCCAGTGCCGCCATCGCCTCGGCGCGGTCCTCGGCGGAGAGAGTGGCCACCGCACCAGCCGTCAACTCGACATCCCGGATTTCCCGCTCGCGGCGGGACTTCTCGTCGAAGGCTGCAATGGAAATGCGGCTGTAGAGGTCGGTTCCTGTGAGCTTTTCGAGGATTTCGGCGCGGTCTTTCTCGCTTGCGAGCAGGAAAGCGTCGAAATCGCCCTGCGCGAGCAGCACCGTCCGGCGGAACTGATCGAATTTAAGGCCAGTACGCTCCTCAATTGCGTTTCCTACTTGGAACTTTCCCGACGCGACGGCACCGCCGTCGTCTAGACGGATTAACGTGCGCTCTGCATCCTGCAACTTACCACCAACTTGGCCGCGTGCGCGCCTGACAGCCCAGCGCGCGCGATACGCCACGCCGTCCTGACCGATGAAGTCGACTTCGGCGTAACCTTCCGCAGCTCCGCGGCGCAGGATGTTGCGTGCATCCTTTACCGTCAGTTCGTGTCCGGCAGCATCGGTTATCTTTTCGCTGGTGGTGACGTCGGAACGCGGAAACTCCCCGAATAACGCCACACACATCGCGTCGAGGATCGTCGATTTTCCCGCGCCGGTATCGCCTGTGATCGCGAACAGACCCGCGCCAGCTAACGGCGGCGCCTTGAAGTCGATCTCGAAGTCCTCTGAAAGGGAAGCGAGGTTGCGGCCACGGAGTGCAAGGATGCGCATCGGCTACGCCTCCTCGCCGGTCGCTGCGATGAGGGCATGAAACGCATCACGATGCGCCTGTTCCGGCGCGCGTGCGTGCGCCTTCTCGAAAGCACCGGCAAACAGCTCTTCGGGATCGAGTTCGGCCAACCGCGCATTCGTGTTTGCGATTTTGGCATCTGCCGATTCCGGTGGCCGCGCGACGCGGAGGTCGACGATGCGGACACGATGCGTCTCCGCCAGCCGGTCCGCGTCGGCACGGTAGCCGGGTGGCAGTGCTTGACGCGAAAGATTGACCTGAGCGAATGGCCAGGTGCCTTGGGCCGCATTGGCCGGCACGGCGAGTGCCGCAAGCGCGGACTGAAGGTCTGCGAATGCGATGTCACCGCGCGCGGGAATCCGCTCGAAGCGCACGGGACGCATCAGTGCGATGTGTTCGACCGACGCTGCACCGCCATCTATCGTGACGAGCGCAATACCGTGCGCATAGCCGAGTTCGGCCGCAGACAGCGGCAACAGCGAGCCGGAATAGCGGATGTTGGGCGCGCCGACCTGCTGCGCCTTGTGCAGGTGGCCGAGTGCGACATAGGCGGCAGGCGGGAACACGTCCGGGCCCACCGCGTGCTGGCCTCCGACAAGTATGCGGCGTTCGGCGCCTTCGCTTTCGGTCCCGCCTGCAACGTGGAGGTGCCCCATGACAACGAGCGGTAACGGGCTTTGGGTCGCGCCGGTCGCATCGACGAGCTCGCGATAAAGAGTTCGTGTCGCCGCCACGATCGGGGACTGTCCCTCAACGCTTTCGAGGCTTGCGAACGGCGGCAGGCACGACGCCGTCGGGTAGGAGACGGCGAGCACGTTCGCGGCAGGCTGGCCCTTCGCGTCTCGCAGCATTACCAGGTGGTTGCGCGGATCGACGCCGGCAGTGGTCCGATGGACGTTGCCGACGACGTGGATGTTCATGGTGGCGAGGAGTGCGCGAGCGCTTTCGAGACGTCCGGCGGCGTCGTGATTGCCGGCCGTGACAACCGTCGTCATGTCGGGCGCGGCCCTGTGAAGCGCAAGTAGCGTTTCGTAGAACAGGCGGAGCGACGCGCCGGACGGATTATGGTGGTCGAATACGTCGCCTGAGATCAAGAACGCGTCGGGCTTCAGCCGTGCGACGTGCCCGACCAGCTCGGCGAGCACGGCTTCGTGCTCGCCCGCGCGGTCAT
>DAOMWV010000056.1:0-14810 GCA_035436725.1 Hyphomicrobiaceae bacterium | reverse complement strand
AGCAGCCGGCGCCGGAGGTGTCTGAGGCGCGGCCGGAGCTGCCTTCGCATCGGCATCAGGTGCGGCCTTGACCGGGGGCGCTACAGCAGTCTCCGGCGCCGCAGGCTGCTTGCTGCTGTCGGCCACACCCTGCTCGGCGGCCGCCTTGGCTTGCGCCTCGGCCTGCTCACGACGGAGGCGCTCTTCTTCCGCCGCGCGTTCGCGCTGAAGTTCCTCTTCACGGATACGCGCCGCTTCGAGCGCCTGCATCCGCTTGTCCATTTCGCGGTTCGACAGCGTACCGAGACGCGCCGCTTCATCGGCAGCCGATGCTCCGCCAGCGGGCGTCGCAGACTTCTCCTCGCCAGGCTTGGCGAGCTTCCGCGTCTTCTTGACCTCGACCTGAACGGCCTTGGACCGCCCCTGGCTGAAGCTCTGCCGCACGGTCCCCTGCTCGACGGTCCGCGTGAGCGTCAGCGTTTTGCGAGCGCCACCTGCCGCGCCGCCCGACTGGGAGGCTGCAGGACGCTTCGACTTGTCGCTCGTTTCACTCGTATCGCTCATTCTGATCCGTACCTGCCTGATCCGTACTTGAAAAAACGTGGTCGGCCAGGGGATTGATCACCCCGGCCGTGCCTTTGGCATCGCCCGTCACGCGAAATCTTTGCAGCCGCTCGACACACCTGACGAACGCCCGGGTCTGACCGCCGGCTGCCAAAGCTGCATGTATCACATTTTTCCCGCCGATAGCTAAGCTCAATTCGTCTGAGGAAAAACCCGTGAAAATAAGGGCCGGCCGGCCGCTATCGGCCTGAACGGCGCGGTATTTCCGGTCCAGTTTACCGATACCGTCCGGGCGGCCGTCCCCGGCATGAACCAGAACGGCCACGCGACCGGCGGCTATTTCCGCCTCGACCTTCTGGAACCCCGTGGACACCAGACCGGCCTTCCTGGCCAGACTGAAAGCCTGCCGCGCCGCGTCCGCAAGCCGGGCCTCTATGAGTTCCGCCAGATCGGCAGGAACAGCAACCTGACGCTTGAACGCCCTTGAAAATGCGCCTTTTTTGGCCGCCTCCACAACCGCAGCACGGGCCGCCGTAACGTATACGCCACGACCGGGCAGCTTCCCCGCGAGGTCGGCGACCACGGTCCCGTCCGGCCCGCATGCGAAGCGAAGGAGATCACTTTGCGGCAGATCCTGCTTCGTGACGATGCATGTCCGCACAGGATGCGATGCGCCACCCCGTCCGCGTTGCGGCGCGGCAGGTGGGTTATCTGCACCCTGCGAACGTGTCTCGTCCGTCACGATATGGTCTGCCTCCTCGCACGACCGTCAGGCGCCGCTGGCGGCATCTGCCGCAGCTTCGCCCTCGGCCGCAGCCTCGTCGGCTGCTTGCGCCTTGCTGGCCGCGAGATCCTCGGCCGTGATCCAGCCGGCCAGAACACGGGCCTGCATGATCATGTCCTCGGCATCCTGACGGCTCGTCTCGAAAGGCGAGAAGATGCCCTTGTGCCGGACAGCTTCTGCGTCCTTCTCCTTCTTCCGCTCGACCCACCCGACGAGTTCGTCGGTCGCCAGATCGGCGAAATCCTCGACCGTCTTAACACCCGCTTCCCCGAGCGCGATCATCATCTGGCTGTTCATGCCGGGGATCTGCGCCATCTCGTCCGCGACGCCGAGGTCGCGCCGCTTCTGGTCGCGCTCTGCCTCGATACGTTCGAGATATTCTCTGGCGCGCGATTGCAGCTCGGAGGCGAACTCCTCGCTGAAACCCTCGATACCCACGAGTTCGCCTTCGTCGACATAGGCGACCTCCTCGATCGTCTCGAAGCCTTCGGTCGCCAGCAACTGGCCGATGAACTCGTCCACGTCCAGAGCTTCCATGAACAGCTGCGACCGCTCGGTGAATTCCTTCTGCCGCCGCTCGCTCTCTTCCTGTTCCGTCAGGATGTCGATGTCCCAGCCCGTGAGCTGCGAGGCGAGGCGCACGTTCTGTCCACGCCGCCCGATGGCGAGCGACAGCTGCGACTCCGGCACAACGACTTCGATCCGGTTGCTGTCCTCGTCGAGCACGACCTTCGAGACTTCCGCCGGCGCCAGCGCGTTGACGATGAACTCGGCAGCGTCCGGCTTCCACTGGATGATGTCGACCTTTTCGCCCTGCAGTTCGGCCACCACCGCCTGCACACGCTGACCGCGCATGCCGACGCACGCGCCGACCGGATCGACCGATGAATCCTTCGAAATCACCGCGATCTTCGCGCGGCTTCCCGGATCACGCGCCACCGACTTGATCTGCACGATACCGTCGTAGATCTCCGGCACTTCCTGCCCGAACAGCTTCGCCATGAATTCCGGGCGCGCCCGCGACAGGAAGATCTGCGGCCCGCGCTGCGTCCGCTCGACGTTGTAGATGTAGGCGCGGATACGGTCGCCGAGCTTTACGCTCTCGCGCGGGATCATCTCGTCGCGCCGGATGATGCCTTCGCCGCGCCCGAGATCGACGATGACATTGCCATATTCGGCCCGCTTGACCGTACCGTTGATGATCTCGCCGACCCGGTCCTTGTATTCGCTGAACTGCCGGTCACGTTCCGCTTCGCGCACCTTCTGCACGATGACCTGCTTGGCGTTCTGTGCGGCGACGCGGCCGAAATCGAGCGGCGGCAGCGGCTCGACAATGAGATCGCCCGCGGCGGCATCGGGCTTGCGGTGCTTGGCATCCGCGACCGAAATTTCAGTGGAGTCGTTCTCGACGGCCTCGACGACGGTCAGCACCCTCGCGAGCTTGGTTTCGCCCGTGCGCGTGTCGATGGTGCACCGGATGTCGTTTTCCGCGCCATACCGCGACTTCGCGGCCTTCTGGATCGCGTCCTCCATGGCCTGGATGACGATCTTGCGATCGATCGACTTTTCGCGCGCGACCGCATCGGCGATCTGCAGCAGTTCCAGTCGATTGTAGGACACTCCAGCACTGGCCTGGGCCATCGTCTGCTCCTCGGATGATGCGTCGTCCCGTATGGGGACATGCCTTGCGTTACGTTGTCTGCTTTACGTGTTGTCTGCGTCCAGGGATTGATCCCCGGCGTTGTCGGCCTGCTCGCGGGCTTTCTTGGCCCGGCGCAGGGATTCCCGGATGAGGTCGTCCGTCAGCACGAGCCGCGCTTCGTCGACCAGCGCGATCGGAAAGCCGACCACCTCCTGCCGTGGCGGCGCGCCCTTCTCTGCGACCTCGATTTCGATGCGCGCTTCGCCATCATCGAAACCATCCAGCACGCCCTTGTATTTCTTCCGCCCCGAAACCGGTTCCTTGAGCGTTACGCGCGCCTCGTAGCCCACCCAGTCCTCGAAATCGGACGGGCGCACGAGCGGCCGATCGATGCCCGGCGAGGAAATCTCGAGACGATAAGCGCCCGACAGCGGATCGAGCACGTCGAGCAACGGGGAAATCTGCTTGGAGACACGCTCGCAGTCGTCAGCTGACATCGTCCCGTCAGGCCGTTCGGCCATGATCTGCAGCGTCTGTCCGTCACGACCCGACACGTGTACACGCACCAGCCGATAGCCGAGATCGACGAGCGCCGGCATCACGGCCTCGGCTATTGCCGCGGCGACTCCGCTTTCGCGGTAAAATCTGTCGTCCTGAGCCTCGAGCTCGTTCGTCATCGAAACGCTTCGAACAGTTGCGATCCAGTTTTCCGGCACACACCGGCACCTTCCCGGCGCCAGACGGCCGGGTGCTGCATCGACGATCAGCTTGCTCCGCGCCTGTTCGCTTCGGAGCCTCGGAGAGGCCCCAAAACAAAAAGAGCGGATCCGGAGGATCCACTCTCAGAGTTGAGATGATCATGAGCAACATGACTATTACACAGGCATGAATTCGAACGCAAGCCCAAAAAACACACTTTTGTGACTGCACGACGAACCCGTTGTCACAACATGAAAGTTTTCTCGTGCCGTGCGCCTCGAGCTGATCTGCACATTACCCGTTAACTGATTTTCCAAGGCGGTCGAGATCGACGTTTCCACCGCAGACGAGTATGCCGACGCGCTCAGTCGCTGCTGCCCGGTAGGCACCAGATGCCAGAGCAGCGAACGCGGCTGCCCCGCCCGGCTCCGTCGCCAGTCTGAAATGCCTCCATAGGGCCCTCTGCGCCGCAACGATCGCATCGTCATCGACCAGCACCACACCCGCCACCGCAGTGCGCGCGATGCGCCACGGAAGATCACCGATGCGCCGGGCTCCGAGACTGTCCGCCGCCACGGAATTGACGTCCACGTCGACCGGCTGTCCAGCTTCGAACGCGGCGTGCAACGCCCGCGATCCTCTCGGCTCGACACCTATGACTTTAGGCACTGCGTGCCCGCGTCTCTGAGCACCGGCATACCAGGCCGCCATCCCGGCAACGAGCCCGCCACCACCCACAGCCACGAGAACGGTATCAAGACCTGAACTCTGCCTTGCCCATTCGAGAGCGAGCGTCCCCTGCCCCGAAACGGTCGCTGGCGCATCGTAGGCATGTACGGCGAATGCGCCGGTCTCCGCCCTGAACCGCTCCGACGCCTCGAGCGCATCGTTATACCGCGCACCGCCGACACGAACGTCCGCGCCGCACGCCCTGATCGCATCGACTTTCGCCTTTGACGAAATCTCCGGCACGAAAATCGTCGCCCTGACACCTGCGTCCCGCGCCGCGAGTGCCACTGCCACTCCGTGGTTGCCGCCCGACGCCGCAACCACGCCTGCGTCCGTGAGGTCTCCGCCGAGGACGGAGTTGAATGCGCCGCGCGCCTTGAACGAACCGGCCCGCTGCAAGAGTTCGAGCTTGAACTCCACGGCCGATGGCGATTGGGCGAGACCCAACGACCTGACGTCGCTACCGACCAGCGACAACAGCGGCGTCTCCCGCACGTGGCCCGATATGCGCCGACCGGCTGCCTCGATGTCTTCGCAATCAATCTCGGCCATATGCAGCATGCTCCCTGTTGCCGGGCCGTTATCCTGCCCGCCGTATCAGAAGGTAACATGAGCGCCGGCCCTCACGCTCTGCCTTCGCCTCGTACCGTGTCCTGGGCCAGTCCGCCGGCCGGATCCGCCAGTCGTCGGGCCCCTGGGCCGTCCAGACGAGTCGCGGCTCGCCCTGCAACGCCATGAGCATCGTCCGCGCATAGTCCGCGATGTCCGTCCCGAGACGCAACTCCCCACCGGGAACGAGAACACGGGCGATCTGTGCGAGAAGCGCGTGATTGACCAGCCGCCGCTTCTGGTGCTTCCGCTTCGGCCAGGGATCGGGGAAAAGCACGAAGACGCGGCTTATGCTCGCGTCCGGCAACGCCTTGAGCACCGCCCTGGCATCGTCGTCGTGGAGACGAATATTGCCGATGCTGTCGTGCGCGATGTGCGCCAGAACCTTGACGACACCATCGACAAACGGTTCGCAACCGATGATCCCTATGTTCGGATTGCTCGCTGCCTGATGGACGAGATGCTCACCCCCGCCGAAGCCGATCTCGAGCCAGATCTCGCTCGGCGCATTGCTGAATTGCCCGCGAACGGCAGCGTCGTCGTCGAGTTTCCGAAGCGATAGGCGAACACGCGGCAGCAGTTCGGCAACGAGCTTGTCCTGCCGTTCCGAGAGTTTGCGACCACGCCGCCGACCAAACGATCTGAGATCGTCATTCCGAACGACGTCGTCGCCATCGTTCCGGTCCGCCTCGTCGGTCTCCCCGGCCATGCGTCATGATCTCCAAAACGAACACGGCCGCCGTCAGGCAGCCGTGTCCTTCGTCCATACCGGTACCGTTCAGCCGACGGCCTTCTTGATCTTGTCGGCGATATCGGTGTTCTCCCACGAGAACGCACCGTCCTTGGGATCGTACTGCCGGCCGAAGTGGCCGTATGCCGCCGTGCGGGCATAGATCGGCTTGTTGAGATCGAGATGCTTGCGGATGCCGCGTGGCGTGAGGTCCATACATTCCGCCAGCGCCTTCTCGATCCGCGCCTCGTCGACCTTGCCGGTGCCATGCGTGTCGACGTAGATCGACAGCGGCCGCGCGACGCCAATGGCGTAGCTGAGCTGGATCGTGCAGCGGTCGGCAATGCCGGCCGCGACGACGTTCTTGGCGAGATAGCGGGCCGCGTAGGCAGCCGAGCGGTCGACCTTGGTCGGATCCTTGCCCGAGAAGGCGCCACCGCCATGAGGCGCTGCGCCACCGTAGGTGTCGACGATGATCTTGCGCCCGGTCAGACCGCAGTCACCGTCGGGCCCACCGATGAAGAATTTGCCCGTCGGATTGATGTGCCAGGCCGTATCCTTAGAGATCCAGCCGTCGGGCAGGGCGGCCCTGACGTACGGCTCGACGATCTCGCGCACCTGACCCGACGACAGATCCTCGACGATATGCTGATGCGAAACGACGATCGCCGTTACGCCCACCGGCTTGCCGTCTTCGTAACGGACCGTCACCTGGCTCTTGGAATCCGGACCGAGCTTGGCAGCATCGCCCTTCTTGCCTTTGCGCGCCTGCGCCAGATCATAGAGGATGTTGTGCGCGTAATAGAGAGGCGCCGGCATCAGATCCGGCGTTTCCCGGCAGGCGTAACCGAACATGATGCCCTGGTCGCCAGCGCCCTCTTCCTTGTTGGTCGGCTGCTTCGCATCGACACCCTGCGCAATGTCTGCCGACTGCCCGTGCAGCAGGACTTCGATGTTGGCGTTCGCCCAGTGGAAGCCATCCTGCTCGTAGCCGATATCCCGGATCGCTTTTCGAGCCAGATCCTGGATCATGGCCACCGTCACGCTCTTCGGAGTGTTCGAGTACTCGCCCGCGATGACGACCCGATTGGTCGTGCACAGCGTCTCGCAAGCTGCACGGACCGCCCAGGGATCGAGCTTTGCAGCAGCGCTCTCCCGGTAGAATGCGTCGACGACCTCGTCGGAGATGCGGTCACTGACCTTGTCAGGATGCCCTTCCGAGACCGACTCGCTCGTAAACAGATAGGACTTGCGTGCCACAGTAATCCCTCGTCATGCAGGTTTCAAAATTTCCGCCTCTGTCGCAGCCTTTACCAGGCCGGTCAAGGGTGGCGCCCCCCGCTGGAATACGAAAAATCGCATAAAAACATCGCGCGGGAGCGCCTGAACGTCCCGCGCGATTCACAAATTCGCCTAACTGTTGAGCTGGCGGCCTCCTGGCCCGGCAGGCTTCGACCCGCCGCCCGGCCCTTCAACCGATCTTCGGATCGCGGTCTTCGCCACTCATCGTCCGAACGAGATCGACGATCGCGCGCCGCATCTTGCCGTCCTGGATGCGAACGAATGCCTTGTTGAGCTCCAGGCCCTCGCGCGTGTTCAGAAATTCCAGGATATGCGTCTCGGTCGACCGCTCCGCAAAACCGCCGGCACCCGACGGGGTTTGCTCGAGGTTGATCGGAGCTTCTTCGTAAAAGAACTGGATCGGAACCTGCAGCACCTGGCTGAGATCGTAGAGACGGCTGGCACCGATACGGTTCACGCCCTTCTCGTACTTCTGTACCTGCTGGAATGTGAGCCCGAGCGCTTCGCCGAGCTTCTCCTGACTCATCCCGAGCAGCATTCGGCGAAAGCGCACGCGCCCGCCAACATGAATGTCGATCGGGTTAGGCCGCCGGGAGCCTTTTTCTTCAACTTCGTCGTCTTGGATTTCTTCAGGGCGAGCCATAGGTACTTCCACAAACAAGCTTGGAATGAGGCGCAATTTACATGCGCACGATGTCTAATACGTACCTACGGTTGCTTTCCCCGAACGTCAATCTCATGAGCGCGCAAATCACTCGATCTGCCCGGGAATTCAACGAGCGCAGTCAATAATCTGTTACGACAATGATCCAATTCCATTGCTGCGCCGCCGCGAACCGATTGCGACAAGTGACAGCACCATGAACATGGCAAAGAAAATCTTATCACCGTATTTGGAATACGGCGTTGCGTATGATTCATTCGGCAACTCTACCGCGAATGCCCCGCGCTCGTTCATGCCAAGCCGAGCCCGAACCCGCCCCAACCCGTCTGTGACTGCTGAAATCCCGTTGTTTGCCGCCCGTATCATCGGCAACCCCTCTTCCACCGATCGCACGCGCGCCTGATGGAAATGCTGTCTTGGCCCGATCGTGTCTCCGAACCAGCCATCGTTCGTGACATTGAGTAGCAGCCTGGGTCGAACCGACCCCGCATAGATCGCGGCCGGGAAGATCGCTTCGTAACAGATGAGCGGCACCACCAGCCCGAGCCCATGAATTGACAAGGCCGGCCTCGGCCACGGGGCGGAAGCGAAGCCGCCGCGAAGCCGTGTCAGTTGCTCGAGACCTACCCATTCCAGGGCCCGCTGGAACGGCAGGTATTCGCCGAACGGGACGAGATGGATCTTGTCGTACGATCCGATCAGTTGCGCCGGCTCGCCGTGCCCGAAAGCCAGGAGACTGTTGAACACCCGGTCCCTTTCCCCCGGTCGCAACGCACGCTCGCGACGAAGTGCACCACTGATCAGAACCTGTCGTTCGTCGAGCAGATCGCCGAGTTCCTGAAGCGCGACCGGCTGATCGAGCGGAAAGAACGGCATCGCAGCTTCCGGCCAGACGATGAGCTCGAGCTTTGCCTTCTGCGCAACTGCGGCGTCGGCAGAAGCCCCCAGTGACAGCGACTTGTGCAGATCGAAAATCGTGCGCTGGTGTTCTGGACGCCATTTCTCCCGTTGCGGAACACTGGGCTGAACCACCCGAACCGTGACCGCAGATGTCGCCGCCGCGTGCGCCGTGCCTGCCGAACCGAGCCGAACCCAGCCGTAGCCATGAAGCAGCAGCAGGAGAAGCGCCGATGAAAAGACTGCAACGCGACCTCTCTGCCAATGGTCACGTGCGTGTGCCTTGCCACCATCGAGTGCCGCAGCCCAGGGCCAGACGAAAACGATCGCCGCGATCAGGGTCAAACCATATATGCCCACCAGACCTGCCGACTGCATGAGAGCGTCGGGTGCAGTCAGCGCATAACCGATGATGTTCCAAGGCAGGCCCGTGAGAATATGGCCGCGCAGCCACTCAGCACCCGCGAGCGACAGCGAAAAGACGAGGACTCGTGTCAGGACACCCGAGTCTTGTACCGAAGACGTGACCAGACCGACAAGCGCGAAGAAAACTGCAAGCCCCGCCGGCAGGCCGGTCACCGCGACCGGTATCAGCCATGCGAAGACTTCCGCTTCGACCAGAAAGGCCTCCGCGATCCAGACGAGGCCGACGACATGATACCCGAATCCGAACCACCAGCCCGCCTCCGCCGCCCTGCCGATGGATGAATTTTGCCACCTGAACACGCGCCGCGTTTTCGGCACCGCGCCAGGATCACGTGTTACGGCGAAATAAAGTACCGGAAGCGTAATCCAGAGGATGGGCCAGACGTGGAACGGTGCGAGTGAGAGCACCGACAGCGCCCCCGCAAACGCAAGGAAGAGGCGCCTGCGCCAGCCCTGGAGGCTTTGGACGAACATGGGGGCGCCGAGCAGAGCGGTCATCGAATTCCTGTGCCGGTGCGTGCCGAGACCCTGTCATTCCGACTGTTGTGAGACAGCCTGGGACGTCGGTGCCTCACGCAAGCCGCCAGTGTGCACCTTGAGACGCTTCACACGTCGCGCATCGGCATCGAGCACCTCGAACTCGAGGCCAGATTGATGTTTCACCAGCTCACCCCGCGACGGCACATAACCGACGAGCGCGAACACCAGCCCCCCGAGTGTGTCTATCTCGGACGTCTGCTCCTCCGTCAGAAGCTTGATGCCGATCTGCTCCTCGAGGTCGCTGACCGGCGTCCGCGCGGCTGCGATGAAATCGCCCTTGTCGTCACGCGTGATCAGGGCCACTTCTGCTTCGTCGTGCTCGTCCTCGATATCGCCGACGATCTGCTCAACCAGATCCTCGATCGTCACCAGACCATCGGTGCCGCCATACTCGTCGACGACCAGCGCCATGTGGATCCGTGTCGTGCGCATCCGGATCAGCAGATTCGTCGCCGGCATGGAGGGCGGAACATACAATACAGGCCGCCTGAGCTTGGTCGACACGATGGACTTGTCGAGGTCCGCCTTGGAAAGATCGACCACGCTTCGTACGACTGCAGCCTCCGGCTTAGGTTTCGAAGGCAGCGGCCGCCCCTCGGTAACCGGCCGGCCGAGCGCATCGCCCATCAGCCAGCGCATCAGATCCTTCACGTGGATCATGCCGCGCGGATCATCGAGCGTCTCACGAAACAGCGGAATGCGCGAAACGCCCGCGTCGTCGAAAGTCTCGAGAAGCTTGCGAACCGACTCCGTCTCGTCGATCGCGATGATATCAGCCCGCGGGACCATCACGTCGTCGACCCTCAGCGCGCCGAACCGCAGGGTCCTCTGCAGCATATCCCGTTCGGTATCGGAAAACGCCGCCTCCCCGTCACCCGCCTTCAATGCGTCTTCGATCGCCGTTCGCGCGTTGTCCCCGCTCGAAAGTCCGAGCCGTCTGCGCAGGATCTGGAGCCAGTTCTGCGACTGCCCCGTATCCTTTGTTTGAGGATCGGCAGATGCCGGTGTTGGAGAATTGTCGTCGTTGGCCATGACACTGAGAGTTCGAGTGGGGACGAAGAAAAAATCAATCGGCGTACGGATCGGCGATGCCGAGACGGGCCAGTATCCGGATCTCCAGCGCTTCCATGACGCCAGCCTCCGACTCTGTCATGTGATCGAAGCCCGCAAGATGCAGAACACCGTGCACGACGAGATGCACGAGATGGTGATCGAACGCCAGCCCCTGCTCCGCCGCCTCGCGCGCCACCGTCTCGTAGGCGAGAATGACGTCGCCGAGGTAGGGCTGGCCATCCTCGTCCGTCGCCTCTCCCCCCGCCGGAAACGATAGCACGTTCGTCGGCTTGTCGATGTTGCGGAACTGCGCATTGAGCGCTTTGACCTGGAGATCTCCGGCGAACACGATGGTAGCGGATGACCCGGCACGAAGCCCCGCCTCCGGAACGTCCGATAGCACACGCCCGATGGCATCGAGATGCGGAACGAGTGCCGCTTCCTCCCCCCAGGCACCGTCGTCCACGACGGCGAACAGCGTCACCCCATGCGATGCGGCCACGCCGGCGCTATCCTCAGCCGTCGCAACCTTGGCTGCAACCTTGCGCCCGGATGGCTGGCTCTTGCTCATCTTATCAGATCGCCTTCGGCGCGGCGCTCAGCGGTGAAACGGCCTTCGCCGCGGCCGCGTCGTAAGCAGCCACGATACGGGCAACGAGATCACGGCGCACGACATCTGCCGCAGTAAATTGTATCGCTTCGATCCCCTTCACGCCCTGCAGCAGCTTCACCGCGTCGTCGAGCCCGGACTTCTGTCCCGGCGGCAGGTCGATCTGCGACGGATCCCCCGTCACGATCATCTTCGATCCCTCGCCGAGTCGGGTCAGGAACATCTTCATCTGCATCGTCGTTGTGTTCTGCGCTTCGTCGAGGATGACTGCGGAATGCGCCAATGTGCGACCGCGCATGAACGCCAGCGGCGCGATTTCGATCACCCCGGACTCGATATCCCGCTCCACTTTTTCCGGAGGCAGGACGTCATAGAGCGCGTCGTAAAGCGGACGCAGGTACGGATCGACCTTTTCTTTCATGTCACCCGGCAGAAAGCCGAGCCGTTCGCCTGCTTCCACCGCCGGTCGCGAAAGGATGATCCGCTCGACTTCGTTCTTTTCGAGCAGCATCGCCGCGAATGCGACCGCGAGATAAGTTTTGCCGGTACCGGCCGGACCGATCCCGAAAACGAGATCCGTCCGCGTGAGCGCACGCATGTATTCGCTCTGCGTCTGCGTCCGCGCTGTCACGACGCGCTTGCGGGTCCGGATCTGGGCCATACCCTCTTTGGCCGGCTCCGATCCCATGTGGCGAATAAGACCGTCGACATCACCGGCCGTGACGTCCTGCCCCTTCTGAACGCGGATGTAGAGGTCTTCGAGCACACGCTTTGCGACCGCGCGTTGTGCGGCAGGCCCCGTCAGCGTGATGACATTGCCGTGCGGCTGCGCCCGGATCCCGAGCCTCTGCTCGACGAGCGCGAGGTTTGCATCGTGCTGTCCGAGCACCTGGGCCAGAGTCCGGTTGTCACCGAATGTGACAATCGTCTTGCCATCCTGCCCCTCCGACGAGGCTCCACCGGCCGGGGAGCCGGCATCATTGGGCCGAACCGGCCCGCGTTGGTCGCTCAAAAGTGCGTCTCCAGGTTCGAAGCACGATCCAAGGTCTCCGGACTAACTATCGCATATCTCGCCTGCCAGCAACGCATTGAAGCGCCCGGCTACCACCCTCATAGTGCTTCGGAAACAGGCGCTCACCGAGCACGTTTTGGGGAACAGGAAGCCAATGCGCATCATCGATCTGTCCATGCCTGTGGTTGAACAGCACCCGCGCTGGAAAACGACGCTTGAGGTAACCGGCGATCTGGCAAAGGGTTCCCTCGCCCAGAGCACGCGCATCTCGGTATCCTGCCATTCCTACACGCACGTCGACGCCCGCCGACACATGTTCCTCGATGGCGCCACCATCGAAGCGACTCCGCTCGAGCGGGTCGTTGGCGATTGTGCTGTCATCGACCTTTCTGATATCCAGCCCAACGAGGCGATCACACCGGACCGATTGGCCCCCCGCGCCACCCATCTGCCGCAGAATGGTCGCGTCCTGTTCAAGACCTGCTGGGACCGGCATCGCTCGCCGACGACGACGGACTTCTGGACCGACGCGCCATATCTGACGCGCGAATCCGCGATCTGGCTGCGCGATCGGGCCGTCCAGACCGTCGCCTACGATTTCCCTCAGGACTATCCGATCCGCCTTTTGCTCAAAGGCGAGGAGCGGCCGCTGCCCGAACACGTCACGCACGACATCCTGCTGCGCGAGAACGTGACCATGATCGAGTACGTCTGCAACACCGCCGAAATCCGTGAGAAGACGGTTTTCCTCTGCGCCGCGCCGCTGAAGATCGTCGGATCGGACGGTGCGCCGGCTCGTGTCTTCGCCATCGAGGGCCGATGACATCGGCGCGATCCTCGGCTATGCCGTCGCGCCATGTTGCACATCAACGATCTCACCTATCGCATCGAAGGCCGTCCGATCCTGGATGCCGCCACCGCTGCGATTCCGACCGGCCACAAGGTCGGCCTCGTCGGCCAGAACGGTGCTGGCAAGACGACTTTGTTGCGGCTGATCAAGGGTGAGATCGCCCCGGACGACGGATCGATCACCGCCGGCCGCAACATGACCATCGGACACGTCGCGCAGGAAGCTCCAGGCGGAGATGAAACACTCATCGACTGGGTTCTCGGCGAGCACACCGAGCGGGCGTCGCTCATGCGCGCATCCGAAACGGAAACGGATCCCTATCGCATCGCCGAAATCCAGACCCGCCTCGCCGACATCGACGCCTATTCCGCCCCGGCACGCGCAGCCGCCATTCTTGCCGGTCTCGGCTTCGATGCCGAAGCCCAGGCCCGTCCGTGCCGAACATTCTCCGGCGGCTGGCGCATGCGCCTCGCCCTCGGTGCGATCCTGTTCGTTGCACCCGAAATCCTGCTGCTCGACGAACCTACGAACTACCTCGACCTCGAAGGTACCTTGTGGCTCGAGAATCACCTCAGAAGCTACCCGCATACCGTCCTGATTGTCAGCCACGACCGCGACCTGCTCAATCGAACCGCAGGCTCCATTCTGCATCTCGATCGCGGCAAGCTCACACTCTACGCCGGCGGATACGATGATTTCGAGGAGGCCCGTCGCGAGCGCCAGCGGCTCGATCTCAAGCTCAAGAAGAAACAGGACGACGCACGCCGGCATATGGAAGCGTTCGTCGCCCGCTTCCGCGCCAAGGCATCGAAGGCCGCGCAGGCACAGAGTCGTCTCAAGGCACTCGCGAAGATGCAGCCCATCGCAGAAGCGGTCGAGGACCGCGTCGCGCCGTTCGTCTTCCCTGAACCCGCGAAGAAGCTGGCCGATCCGCTGTTGACGATCGAAAAGGCGACGGCCGGTTACGATCCCGCAAAACCCGTGCTGACCGGCCTCGACCTGCGTATCGACAGCGGCGACCGGATCGCGCTCCTTGGCCAGAACGGTAACGGGAAATCGACCTTCGCAAAACTTGTCGGCGGCCGCCTGGCGCCGCTGTCGGGCCGCGTCGGCGGCCTGCACCGCGTCTCGGTCGGCTACTTCGCCCAGCATCAGCTCGACGAACTGAACCCTCAGGCGACACCTTACGACTACATGACGAAACTGCTGCCGGACGCGACCGAGGCCCAGCGTCGTGCCCGCCTCGGCGCCGTCGGCTTCAGCTTCGACAAGGCCGAGACGAAATGCGGTAATCTCTCGGGCGGCGAAAAGGCGAGACTGCTCCTGTTTCTGACGGCGTTTCACGCCCCCCACATCCTGATCCTCGACGAACCCACCAACCACCTCGACATCGACAGCCGCGAAGCCCTCGTCCACGCCATCAACGAGTACGAGGGCGCCGTCATCCTGATCAGCCACGACGGCCACTTCGTCAACGCGCTGGCCGATCGCCTCTGGATCGTGAGAAACGGAACGGTCAGCACGTACGACGGCGACATGGACACCTATCGTCAGGAAACGCTCGCCGAACGCGATCCGCGCTCAACCGAACGCAACGCCGCGCCGGGCGAAACGAGATCGTCACGCGCCGACGAACGGCGCACGGCCGCAGCGCGCCGCGCCGAACTGGCGCCGCTGAAATCGGCTATGCAGAAGGCAGAAAAAAAAGTCGCCGAACTCA
>DAOMWV010000055.1:0-14896 GCA_035436725.1 Hyphomicrobiaceae bacterium | reverse complement strand
CACGCCAGCGTTTCGATCAGGCGCGCGAGCATGGTCGTGCGAGGGACCAGCGAGGAAACAAGGATGTGTTCCTCGTGTGTATGGGCGCCGTTGCCCATGACGCCAAGACCATCGAGCGTCGGAATGCCGAGTGCACCAGTGAAGTTGCCGTCCGAGCCGCCGCCGTGCTGGCCATGGGGCAGATCGAAACCGAGATCGCGGGCAATCGCGCGGGCGCTTTCGTAGAGTTGCATGGTGCCAGACGACGCGGTCCAGAGGGGACGAACCGGGCCGCGCTTCACCTCGATGCGGACGTCGTTGCGGACGCCGACGATCTGATCCATCACGCGGCCGATCTCGGCGAACTTGGCGTCGTCGCGCGAAACGCAGAGGGCCTGCGCCGTACAGGTCATGGGCACGCAATTGACCCATTGGCCGCCGTGGAACACCGAGACCGCATAGGTCGGGCTGTTGTCGTAATCGGACTTGCTTTCGAGTTCCTCGACGAGCTGGGCCATGATGCGGACGGCGGAGCGGCCGTCCTTGTTTGTCCAGCCGGAATGGGCGGGCCGGCCGTGCGTGGTCAGGAAGAACCGCTGGAATGCGTGGCGACCGGTCGTTACTTCGCCGGTCGGACCCTTGGCGGGTTCGGGAACGAGTGTGTGGCTTGCACGCCGTGCCTCGGCTTCGATGACGTCGCGCGACGTGGGGCTGCCGATCTCCTCGTCGGGATTGATGATGATGGTGATGTCGCGCTGGAAATTCGGACGGGCGAGGACGGCTCTCAGAGCCTCGAGCATCATCACGGTGCCGCCCTTCATGTCATAGATGGCCGGCCCGTAGCATCGGTCGCCGTCACGACGGATGGGGAGTGGTCCGGTGATCGTGCCGACAGGATGTACCGTGTCGGCATGGGCGATCATGAGCAGCCCGGGCCCGGCAACCTTGCCTGCGCGACGGGCGACGAGAATATCGCCGAGGCCATCGCGTCCCGGGATGCGCTCGATCGAGAAGCCGAGCTCGGAGATCTGTCGGGCGAGTGCGTCCTCCATCCGATTGACAGCGGCAGGATCGTAAGTCGGGCTCTCGATTTTGACGAGTTCGAGCAGTCGGGCAAGGATCGGTTCAGCCGAGAAGGCAGTGGTCGGGATCACGTCATGCTCCTTCGGAAATGCTGCATCAGTCGTAGGTCCAGTGCACCGGCGGATACCCGGCGACTGGCACCGGGACGGAGATGATCGTGTCTCCGAGAAGACAGCCGAGGTAGGCGGTTTTCAGGTCGGAGCCGCCAAAAGCGATCGAGGAAATGTTGCGCAAGGTCGTGCGGGCGGGGGTGCCGAGCAGCGCGCGATCGAGCTTTCGCGCCTGGAAAGCCGCTTCCACGCGCGCCGTGTGATCGGCGTCAGAGTCTTCGAGTGCGACGGTGGCCTTGCCGGTGCGGACGTCGACGTGGATGAGCTGGTTGGAAATGATGACGGCGATCCAGACGTTGCCTTCGCTGTCGAATGCGAAGCCGTCCGGGAACTGGCCGGGTCCGAAGGTGGCGACCGTCTCGCGGGGGCCGAGGCGCGCAGGTCCGAGAATTGGGAAGCGGGTTAGCCGTCGTGCGTAGGTTTCGACAACATAGAGATGAGTGCCCGAGGGATGGACCAGCGCTTCATTGGTGAAGCCCAGTCCGTCGGCGACAATACGCGGGCCGTCGCCGGGGTCGGCCACGATGAAGCCGGTCGAGGCGTCGGGCGAGTAATCAAGAGCGCGCGGGCGGATGCGTGTCGATATCGTCGCCCAGAGCGTGCCAGCAGTATCGCGCGTCACGAAGTTGGTCGGGGGGAGCGGGACGCCGTCGAGTTCGAGAAGCAAAGGGGTGAGCTGTCCCGCGCGGGTCAGACGGAAAACGCCGCCGCTGTCGTCGCCGAGGTGCGCGATCAGGAACGAGCCGTCGGATTCAAGGGCGATGCCGTTGGGCTTGAGCGTTTCGGGGAGATCCGCGGAGCTGCCAAGGTAGAGCCGGCAAGCGCCGTCCGGTGTGAGGTGCGATACGCCGCCGCGGAAATCGGAGGCGAAGAGATGGCCAGTCCGGTTGGCGAGGACGCATTCCGGCCGCACGAGCCCTGATCCATGGCGGGTGGGGCTCGACGGGTCGAACGGGAGGGCAGGGATTTCTGTCGTGCGCATCGGAATATACTGCGTCGGTCGCATCGTGCCTGCAATCCGGTCCGGTGGACGAGTTGCCGCGTGTCTGCCTTGCGGGTTTCGACGAGCGGGGCACCCAAACGAAGCACATCGTCACCAACGACGAGACGGGGCGATAACAAACCCGTCATCGCTCCGTCATCGGGGCGCACGCTACCGTGAGTGGCCTTGGAAATGGTTGAAAAGCTATTACTTGATTACCGGGTGAACCGACCCGGAACAGCGGGCGCTCAGATCGTGACCTGAAACCAAGGGAAGCCGTCATGTCGACGTTCAGTCTCAAGACCGGAATCAGCCGCGGTAGCCGGATCCGCGCCATGATCGCGCGTGAACTCGGTCGTGGCGGCCGCGGTTCGATGCTGCGGCTGATGCGGATGAAGGCACTTCTGCTCAGGATCGAGGAGCGTCTGGCCGAGATCGTCGGACCGATGCAGCCCAAGCATCGCGCCATTCCAGTTCGCGTTCGCAACCCGAAGCGCTGATTTCGGCAGGCCGAGCGGCCGGTTGCGGGTTTCTGCCGGGCGGGTCGCTCGCGGGCGCCCGGTTCATTTGAGAGTTACCGGTACTCGCGTACTATCACGCGATCATGCGACGTGTTCTTCTCACAGTTTCCGTACTTTTCCTGCTGCCGCTCGGCGCCCATGCCGCGTGGTGGCTTTGGCGTGATCATCCGGCTTCTTGGCGGGATGCGAACTGGTCATCGGCCGGTGTCCTGCCGCCGGCGGCGCGGGAGCCGGGCGCGGTCGTACACGTCATGGCCGGACGGACCGGGCGCTGGAAGGGGATTTTTGCTCATCATACGTGGATCGTGACCAAGGCGCGTGGGGCGGCGCAGTACACCCGCTACGACGTGGTCGGATGGGGTAATGCGCTGCGCGTCAACGCCTATGCGGCGGACGCGTGGTGGTTCGGTAACCGGCCGGAAATCCTGCTGACGGTTCGTGGGGAAGAGGCGCAAAAAATCATTCCGGAGATCGAGAAGGCGGTGAAGTCGTACGCCTACCGGGGCGCGGGCACGTACACGATCTGGCCGGGGCCGAACTCGAATACGTTCGTTGCGACGGTTGCGAGAGCGGTGCCGGAGCTTGCGCCTGCACTGTTGCCGACGGCGATCGGCAAGGATTTCGCGGGGTGGCCGTTCTACGCCGGTGCGGCGCCGAGCGGGGGCGGTTTCCAGATTTCGGTCGGTGGGCTGCTCGGGGTTACGGCGGCGCGTGTCGAGGGTCTCGAGTTCAATTTTCTCGGCCTTGTGACGGGGGTCGACCTCCTCCGGCCGGCACTCAAGCTGCCGGGATGGGGGCGCCTGTCGGTGGGCCAATCGTAGGCGGTGGACCGGTCGCTCGCTGACGGCCTGATCCGCGTCACTGGCGCTGCACAGCGACGAAAATGATCCTAGTGTCCGTCCAACTGTTTGTCGGAGGCGATCGTGGATCTGAAACTTGCAGGGAAGAAGGTGCTTGTAACCGGCGGCTCGAAAGGTATCGGTGCCGCGTTAGGCCAAGCGTTTGCAGCGGAAGGCGCGCACGTCGTCCTGGTGGCGCGGAACGGCGAGACGCTCGGGAAGACGGCGGACGCCATCCGGGCGCGGCATCAGGCGCGGATCGAAACGCATGTCGCAGACCTGTCGAACGGAGATGCGCGAGCGGCGACGATGGCGCGCTTCGGGGACATCGACATTCTGGTCAACAATGCGGGCGCGATCCCGGGCGGGAACATCTTCGACCTCAGCATGGAAAAGTGGGTCGAGGTCTGGCAGCTCAAGGTGTTCGGCTACATCCACATGACCAAACTGGCGCTCGAACAGATGAAGCCGCGCAAGAGCGGCATCATTTGCAACATCATCGGCATGGCGGGGCCGAACGTGCGCTACGACTATGTCTGCGGATCGACCGGGAATGCGGGGCTCAATGCGTTCACGAAGGCTGTGGGGTCGCGGTCGCCGGACTATGGCGTGCGCGTATTCGGGATCAACCCCGCTGCGACGCGGACCGATCGCATAACCACGCTTGCGCGCACGCGGGCGAAATCGACGTTCGGTGACGAAGAGCGCTGGGAGGAAGTGCTGGGCGACCTGCCGTTCGGACGGCTCAAGGAGCCGGAGGAGGTGGCAGCCCTTGCGGTTATGCTGTGCGCGCCGCAGGTGGAATACCTCTCGGGAGCCGTCATCGACATGGACGGCGGGCACATGTTCCGCAAGTGATCCACGAGGTCCCGGGTGCAGGTCAGCGACCGAGCGCCCGGGCGACGTTGAAGAAGCGGGGAACAGACCGGCAGTAAGCACGGTAGGGTTCGCCGTAGATGCCCTCAAGCCATGGTTCCTCGGCCAGAACCATCAGGAAATAGACCGAGACCATGGCGGCGCAAACCACGTAGGCAGGCCCGCTGTCGGCTGCGATCGCGAGCGCGGTGTAGACCAGCATCAGCATCGCGTTCTGCGGGTTGCGGGACCACTGATAAATGCCCGTCGTGACGAGACCTTCGGAGGCGCCGTAGCTGTTGTCGCGCCCGAGGAGCCGGAAGGCGTAGATGAACACGGCGGTCGAAACCAGCAGTACGGCAAGTGCCAGTGCGCGAAGCCAGGCGGGAAGACCGAAATACGGCGTCCGATCTGCGAGCGCGACCACGAAGCAGAGGATATTGAGTCCGCGAAAAAGCGGCCAGAACAGATAGCTTTGCCAGGTTTTCTCGCCCGGTGTCGGCCAGATGCGAAGCGGCTTGTGTATCAGTGTCGCTATCAGGAGCGTTATGAGCAAGGCCGCGACGGCGTAGGCGAGCGTGACGAGAGCCGCTGTCATGTCAGGCCGCAACCGTCATGTCGATCGTGCCGAGCGGACCGTAGTCGGCGTGGACGTGATCGCCGGACTGAATAGCGAGCGGGATCATGCAGATGCCGGTGGGGACGATCTCGCCCTTTCCGATGGTGATGCCGAGGCCGGTCACTTCGTTGACGAGCCAGGTAAGCGCGATCCTCGGGTCACCGAGAACGTTCGAGCCGACGCCGTCTCGTTCGTAGCGGCTGCCGACCCTGGCATGAACGGGGTGCTTCGAGAGATCGAGGCCGCGCCATGGTGCTGTTACGGCCGGGCCGATGACGAAGTCGCGGGCGCAGGCGTTGTCGGCGATCAGGCTCATGCCTCCCACCGCGGCGAAATCGGCAAAGCGACTGTCTGGGAGTTCGAGCGCGAGGTGGAGGTCGGCCACGGAGTCCATGACTTCCGCCTGGGTGTAGGGTGTCGGGCGCGGGGCCATGTCGCGGGCAAAGGAGAACGCGAACTCAGGCTCGGCGACCAGCATGCGGTTGCCCTTGATCGAAACAGTCGCGCCCGGTGGATGAATGCGTTCGGCGAGCAGGCGGCCGGCGATAGGTCCGTCGACGCCGATGTGCTGCTGGCCGGCTTTCGAGGTGGCAGCGATCTTCCAGCCGTAACGGGGTTTCGCCGAATATTTTTCGAGATGCGCCTGAATGGCGTAACCCTCGGCGCGGGTCGCCGGCCTCATCTGGTCAGGCAGGGCTTCCGTGACTTCGCCGGATTGCCAGAGCTTCCAGATGATGGCGGCGGCATCGGCGGCTTGTGGCACGGGGTGCTCCGGGTCGGGGGTGGCAACGAGACGGCAACCTAACGCGGGTGGGCGCGGACCGGAAGGGAGGTCGGCGACGTGTCGTTGCAGATCCGGGATGCAGGCGGGCCGGGCCGGTGGATGCGGCAATTCCGCCGGGCCGAAATGCCGCCAAGTGCTTGACAGGAGGCGTGAATGACGGCCAGCGTCACGCGGAAAAATGCTGCGGCGGGCGGTCCTTGCCGTGGCACCAGATGCAGCAAGACCTCGGGAGCCCAGAGTGAAGAATTCGCGAACCGTCCTCATCGACCATCATCCGGGTCGCAACAGCCAGACCATCGGTCTCGCCCGTGAACTCGGAACCGACATCGATCTCATCCACGAGCCCTCGGTCGGTGTGGTCGGAACCAAGGGCGACAGCCAGTGCTACCTCGGTGTGATGTCGAAGGTCGACGCCATCCACGAGGCGCTCCGGTCACGTATCGGCAAGGCGCCGGGGCAGTTTAAGCTGCGGCTGGTCCAGCCCGAATATACGATCGCGACGTCGGACGGCATCCGCAACGGCACGCGCGAAATGCGCTACTCGCTGATCGGACGCGAGATCACGAACGATTCACTCAGCGAGCATCTTGCGGCAACGGGCCTCGCTGGCACCATCGCTGTCGTGGCGTGCGACAAGCCGCCGGTCGGGACGCTCGCGGCGCTGCTCGAGCACAACACACCGGCCGTCATCATGTCGGACGGTCCGATCCGGCCGGGACACGATCCGAAGACGGGTGAGACCATCGACCTCGTGACGGCCTATCAGGCGGCCGGGCATCCGGATCCGGCGCACCGCCATCACATCGCGTGCCATGCGTGCCCCGGCTATGGCAGCTGCGGCGGCATGTTCACCTACAACACCATGCAGACGTTCATCGGTGTGATCGGCATGCAGCCGCTGCACATGGTCGCGCCGCCGTCCGACGATCCGCGCCGTGTGAACGAATTCGCCAAGGAACTGGTGGAGGTGCTCGGAAACCTGATCGCGAAGGATCTCAAGCCGCGCGACATCGTGGTGCGGGACAGCTTGCGGAACGCGATGATCGTATCGATGGCGATCGGCGGATCGACGAACGTCGTGCTGCACGTGCCGGAGATCGCGCGTGCGGCGGGCTTCGCCGATTTCTGGAAGGATGTGATGACGCCGGAGGAGTTCAACCATCTGTCGCAGCACGTCGTGCCGGTGCTGACGGATGCGCGGCCGTACGGGAAGTACTCGATGGTGGACATCGACGAGATCGGCGGTGTGCAGGTGATCGTCCGGGAACTGCTCGAGGCGGGATTGCTGAATGGCGACGTGATGACGTGCACCGGCGAGACGCTGGCACAGCAGGTCAAACGTCTCGGTACCAAGCCGGTCGATGGGCGCGTCGTCTATCCCGTTGCGAAGCCGTACAAGCCGACGGGCGGTCTCCGCATGCTCGGTGGCAACCTTTCGCCCGACTACTCGGCGATCCTGAAGCTCGCAGGCGTCGAGGGTGGTCTCGAAGACAACATCTTCCGCGGCCGTGCGATCGTGTTCGAGGGCGAGCAGTCGCTCCTCGCCGCGCTCGACAAGACGCCTGAGCGGTTCCAGAACAACGACATCGTCATCGTGCGTTATGAGGGTCCGAGCGGGGCGCCGGGCATGCCGGAATTCCTCGATCCGACGTCGCGCATCACCACGCTGTGCCGCGAGCGCGGCATTGTCGTCGGGTTGATGACGGACGGACGGTTCTCGGGTGGTTCGGTGGGTCTCGTCATCGGTCACGTCGGACCGGAGGCCGCGCTCGGCGGGCCGATCGCGTTCGTCGAGGACGGCGACCAGATCGAGATCGACCTCAACAAGAACGAGGTCAACTGTGTGCAGCTGAAGGATGCGGCGACGTTCGCCAAGCGCAAAGCGGCCTGGGACAAGGTGATGGCGGCCAATGGCGGCGTGCATCCGAATTGCGGTGTCGCCGATACGCGGCTTCTGCATCGTGCGCGCCATACGGCTGTGCCGGCTATCCGGGGCGGGGGCATGCATCCGAACCGCGAAGTCTGGGTCAGTGATCCGCGCTCGGCAGAGCCGTCCGGGTTCAAGCCGAAGAACAAGTACCGGTCGGCGTAAGGCTTCTACAGTTCAACACAAGTGAGCCCGGTCGGGAAACCGACCGGGTTTTTGCTTATCGAACGTTTCGTTATCGAACCAGTTCATCCGATAAGTGCCGTCGACCCAAAGCGATGCATCTGAAACAGGTGGCCTCTCAACATCGTCAGATGAAGAGAGGGATGTATATTGGCCTTACTTCCGGCCCTTGTTGTTGCGGGTGGCGAGGGTGCGGAGGCGGAGGGCGTTGAGGCGAATGAAGCCTTCGGCGTCCTTCTGGTCGTAGGCGCCGCGATCGTCCTCGAAAGTGACGAGGTTCATGGCGTAGAGCGACTTCTTGCTCTCGCGGCCCGTGACGATGACATTGCCCTTGTAGAGCTTCAGGTGCACTTCGCCTTCGACGTGCTCCTGTGACTTGTCGATCATGGCCTGGAGCATTTCGCGCTCGGGCGAGAACCAGAAGCCATAATAGATGAGTTCGGCGTAACGCGGCATGAACTCGTCTTTCAGGTGGCCGGCGCCGCGATCGAGTGTGATGCTTTCCATCGCGCGATGTGCGGCGAGCAGAATGGTGCCGCCGGGCGTTTCGTAGACGCCGCGCGATTTCATGCCGACAAAGCGGTTCTCGACGAGGTCGATGCGGCCGATGCCGTTGTCGCGGCCGTACTTGTTGAGGGCAGTCAGAAGTTCGGCCGGGCTCAGCTTCTTGCCGTTGATCGAGACGGGATCACCGGACTTGAAGCCGATCGTGATCTCTGTCGCCTTGTCGGGCGCATCCATCGGCGAGATGGTGCGCTGGTAGACCATTTCAGGCGCTTCCTTGGCGGGGTCTTCGAGGACCTTGCCTTCGGAAGAGGAGTGCAGAAGGTTGGCGTCCACCGAGTAGGGTGCGTCGTTTTCCTTGCCGGTGGCGATCGGGATCGAGTGCTTGCGCGCGAAGTCGATGAGTTCGGCGCGGCCCTTGAACTGCCATTCGCGCCAGGGGGCGATGATCTTGATGTTCGGCTCCAGGGCGTAATAGCTGAGCTCGAAGCGGACCTGGTCGTTGCCCTTGCCAGTGGCGCCGTGGCAGACTGCATCGGCGCCGGTTTCGCGGGCGATCTCGATCTGGCGCTTGGCGATGAGGGGACGTGCGATGGACGTTCCGAGAAGGTAGACGCCCTCGTAGACGGCATTGGCGCGAAACATCGGGAAGACGAAATCCCGGACGAACTCCTCGCGCAGGTCGTCGATATAGATGTTGGACTTCTTGATGCCGAGCTTGAGGGCCTTTTCGCGGGCCGGCTTCAGTTCCTCACCCTGGCCGAGATCGGCGGTGAAGGTCACCACCTCGCACTCGTAGGTCTCCTGGAGCCACTTCAGGATGATCGAGGTGTCGAGCCCGCCGGAATAGGCGAGGACGACCTTCTTGACCTTCTTCTTATCGGACTTGGCGCTCATTTCAGGGGGCCCCGGACGGTTTGTCATGTTGCTGACGGCTGGAATTGCGGCGCACTATAGGCAGAAACCGCCGCGCTTCAAGGCGGTGTCGGGGCGCATTTCGGGACTGGAGGGGCACCGTGAGCGAGGGTGAGACGTCGAAGATGGCGGGGCGGGTCGAGGCCCTGGACGAAAGGTGGCATCGCTCGCTCCGGCCCATCGGCACATTCATGGTGGATGTGTTCCACTACATCGGGCTGTTTCTGATCGGGGCGGCGACCGTGTGGGCGGCGGGGTGGTCGTTCATCGGGATGATGCAGAAAAAGCCTTATGCGTCGGTCGAGGACCTGTTGCTGCTTTTCATCTTTCTCGAGATCGGGGCGATGGTCGGAATCTATTTCAAGACCAACCATATGCCGGTCCGGTTCCTGCTGTATGTCGCGATAACGGCAGTGACTCGTCACATCGTCGGTGTCGTCAATCACATACCCGTCAATGTGACGGAACTGGTCGCTACAGCGGGAGGGATTCTCCTCCTGGCGATAGCGCTCCTCGCGGTGCGGTTCGCGTCGTTCAAGTATCCGGCGGGGCCTGTACGTGAGCCGTCGTTCCAAACAGATCTCGAACAGAAGCGCAGCGGGCGTGCGGAAAAAACCGAAACAGGGTGAACCTTATCCGTTCCTGCAGCGACTTACCCGGTGAAGGGTCGCAGACTGGCTGCGATCCCAATCAGCAAACTGGAGTAAGTCTCATGACAAACCGTCTTTCCTTTGCCGTTACCGCTGCCGTATTCGCCGCGACCGCTTCGCTCGCAGCGTCCGCCGGTGCGGCGACCGTCTCGAAGAGCCCGTTCTGTTTTGCCGGCTCGCCGACGCCGAAATACGTCTGTGATGCGATCAAGGCCAATACCAAGCCGAAGCCTGCACCGCAGCGCGTGAAGGTGGATACGGCAAAGCCGGCGTTGCAAGCGGTTCGCTGACGGCACATCGCTGCAGAGTTGCCGCTTTGGGAGGTGGGATCTAGGCTTGTCCTGGATCCACCTCCCGGAGCACGCGCGATGACAAAGCCGACGATCGAATTCTGGTTTGATTTCGCATCGACGTATTCGTATCTGACCGCGATGCGGATCGACGACATGGCGCGCGATGCGGGTGTTGCAGTCAGCTGGCAGCCGTTCCTGCTCGGGCCAATCTTCAAGGCGCAGGGGTGGACGTCGTCGCCGTTCAACATCTATCCGGCGAAGGGGCGGTACATGGTTCGCGATATGCAGCGGCTGGCTGCGGATCGTGGACTTGCATTTGAAATGCCGGAGCCTTTTCCACAAAATAGTCTGTCGGCGGCGCGCGTATCGCTTGCGATTGAAAATCCGGAATTGAGAGCTGAATTCAGTCGCCAGGTCTTTCGCGCGGAATTCCAAAACCGATCGAATATTTCGGAAAATCCGGTGCTCGAAGCGGCGCTTCGATCGGCCGCGACGAATCTTGGCTCAACTATCGATACTGAAACACTTTTCGCCGCAGCGTCGAGTGACGGAATCAAGCAGGGTCTGAGACGACAGACCGAAATTGCGCAGGCTGCCGGCATATTCGGCGCTCCTACTTTCCGAACGACGGACGGAGAGATTTTCTGGGGTGATGACCGACTGTCGAACGCACTGAATTGGTCACGTTTCTTGTGAACAGTTATTCATTTGCCAGTCGTGTTTTTGCCCGGTGTCAGGATGATATAAGCGGCGAGGCATCAACCATTGGAGATGACTGCCGTGATGAAGAAACTGATCCTGGGTCTGGGCGCCGCTGCGTCACTGGCCCTTATGAGCGTTACCGCGTCCGCACAGCTGGCTCCGGCTCAGCAGAAGGCTCCGGCCGCTGCTGCTCCTGCACCTGCGACGACGCCGGCTCCGGCAGCGAAAGCTCCTGCGGCGGTGAAAGCCGCGAAAGCCGCTCCGGCCGCGTCGGCCTGCAAGGGTCTCGATCAGGCCGCATGCTCGGCGAAAGCTGGTGAGTGCGGCTGGATCGTGCCGAAGAAGATCGACGTGAAAACCGGCAAGGCGGATGCTCCGTACTGCCGCAAGGTCGCTGGCATTGCGAAGAAGGCAGCCGAGAAGAAGGCTGCCGCACAGGCTGCTCCGGCCGCGAAAGCCGCCCCGGCTCCTGCCCCGGCTGCTCCCGCAGCGAAGGCTACTCCGGCCGCTCCTGCCGCTCCGGCGAAGAAGAACTGACGTCGCCGTCGCCGTCCAAAAGTCGAATGGGCCGTCCGGCAACAACCGGGCGGCCCATTTTCATGTCTGCTTCAGAGGTGGCCGCACGCCACGTCATGCGCAGTTCCGGCGCAATTCGCGGGGCTGACTTACGAGCTTTGGTCGCGAGAGCGATTTCCCCTCGAGACGAGACGGCCCGAGAAGATCCAATAGGTCACACCCGCGATGAAGCCAGTCGTCAGGAAAGCCACGGCCGGGTAGTTGCTCGACATGACCGACCAACCCTGCGCTGCGCTCTCACTCTGGAACTGGGAAACGAAACCGATGGCGGCAATAACGATACCGGCGATGGCGTAGTAGCTCCAGGAATTGGTCTTCATCCATTCTCCGATCGCGATGGCGACGAGCGCGAACGGCGCCGAAAAAATGGCTGCATGTGTAGCGACGGGCAGAGCGAGCGACAGTTTTTCGAGCGGGTCTGTGGGCATGGCGGCCAGGTCAGCCGGTGTCCATGCGAACAGAACCGTCGTCAAACCGGCTGCAAGACATGCCAGTGCGAAACCAACCACAACTCGCAGGATGAGTCCGATCACCGCCAAACTCCCGGAAGGCCACAAGGGAACCTTACTTAAACGTCATAATGATCGGAATACAATCGACTTTTTCGGCGGGATCAAGCGCCCGGCGGCGTGCCGTCAGATTTCGCTGGCGCGAAGTCTCGTGCTTTCGCTCTTGAGCTGGCCGCAGGCGGCGAGGATGTCCCTGCCCCGCGGTGTTCTCACCGGCGATGCGTAGCCGGCCTTGTTTACCAGTTCGGCAAATTTCTCGATCTGGCTCCAGTCGGAACAGGTGTAGCGCGAGCCCGGCCACGGGTTGAACGGGATGAGGTTTATCTTGGCCGGGATTCCGGACAGCAGCTTAACCAGCGCGCGGGCGTCGGCGAGGCTGTCATTCACGTCTTTCAGCATCACGTATTCGAAGGTGATGCGGCGTGCGTTCGACAGACCCGGGTACGCCCGGCATGCCGCCATCAGTTCGGCGATCGGATAGCGCTTGTTGATGGGGACGAGTTCGTTGCGCAGGTCGTCGCGGACGGCATGCAGCGAAATTGCGAGCATGGTCCCAGATTCGGCGCCCCAGCGAGGGATCTCAGGCACGACGCCGGACGTCGAAAGTGTGATGCGCCGTTTGGACACGGACAGGCCGTCGCCATTTGCGGCGACGTCCATGGCACGGCGGACGTTGTCGAAATTGTAAAGCGGCTCACCCATGCCCATGAGTACGATGTTGGTGATCTTGCGATCTGTCATCGGCAGCAGGCGGCCGTCGCCGGGCGGCGTCGCACCGGGCCAATCGCCGATGCGATCGCGGGCAAGGAGGATCTGTGCGACGATCTCGTGGTGCTCGAGATTGCGGACCAGCGGCTGCGTGCCGGTATGGCAGAACGAACAATTCAGGGTGCAGCCGACCTGGCTGGATATGCAGAGCGTTCCGCGATCGGACTCCGGGATGTAGACGGTTTCGATCTCGGGCGCGGTCCGCTCACGGCCGCGGCGGGAAAGACGCAGCAGCCATTTTCGGGTTCCGTCGGTCGATACCTGCTCCGAGACGATCTCCGGCCGATCGAGTGAATAGGCTGCATCGAGGCGCGTCCGGAGGTCCTTCGAGACGTCGCTCATGTCGGCGAAGGAACGAACGCCACGCACGTAGAGCCAGCCCCAAAGCTGGTTGACGCGCATGCGCCGCTGCCTTTCGGGCACGCCGATCTCGGCCAGAGCCTCGGCGAGGCCTTGGCGGTCGAGGCCTGCCAACGACCGCTTTCCGGCGTCGGCGGATAGCGGCGTATGGTTCGGCGGAGTCTGGTCGAGGACGATGGTCACGGCGTGTCTCGCGTCGGCGGATCGGCGCAGAAGTGCCTCCGTTTACAGGCTTTTAATCCGGATTGGAAGGCTTCGACCAAGGCTGTGATCCTGTGCTGGCGGGCGCGCTGCGGCCATTCCCCGACGGGGCGGCGGAGTCGCGGCCTGGCTTGCGGTGCCACCGGGGGCGTGGCACTGGTCCTGCACGCTCAACGAAGGGACCGGGTCATGCTGAAAATCTATGGCGTCTATCGCAGCCGCGCGACGCGCAACATCTGGCTTGCGAATGAACTCGGAATTCCATTCGAGCACATCCCCGTGACACAGGCATACCGGGTCGCCGATCCGGCGGCAGCGGATGCGCCGCTCCATACGCGCTCACCGTCGTTTCTGGCCATCAATCCGAACGGGCATATTCCGTGTATCGACGATGACGGGTTTCGTCTCCACGAGTCGCTGGCCATCAATCTCTATCTGGCCAAGAAGCACAAAGGACAACTCGCTCCGCGTGACGTGCGCGAAGACGCACTCATGACGCAATGGGCCCTGTGGGCGGCGACGGAGGTCGAGACCAACGCGCTCAACGTCATGTACCACATGGCGGCATATCCGCCCGAGAAGCGCGATGCAAAGCTTGCGGCGACGTCGCTCGAAGCACTGCGTGCGCCGTTCGCGGTTCTCGATCAGGAACTGGCCGGCAAGGACTACATCGTCGGTGGTCGCTTTACGGTGGCTGATATCAATACGGCCGAGGTGTTCCGTTACGCGATGCCGGCGAAGGAGCTGTTTGCGGCAAACCCGAATGTGGCGGCATGGCTCAGGCGCTGCCAGGACAGGCCGGCGTTCAAGGCCATGATGGCGAAGCGAGAAGCGGAACCTGCTTGATCGAGACGCCGCCAGTCCAGATCTATGTCGATGCGGACGCCTGTCCGGTCAAGGACGAGATCGTCCGCGTCGGAGAGCGGCACGGCCTCGTCATGCACTTCGTGTCGAATGCCTGGATGAGATTGCCGGAAGGGCCGCTCGTCCGACGTGTCGTCGTGCCCGACGGTCCGGACGTTGCAGACGACTGGATCGCGGAACGTGCGGGTCCGAGGGACGTTGTAGTGACGAGCGACATTCCGCTGGCAGCGAGAGTGTTCAAGGCCGGGGCGCGGATCGTGACGAATTACGGCAAGCGGCTTTCCGACAAGAACATCGGCATGGCGGTGGCGTCGCGCAACCTGATGCAGGATCTGCGCGAGGCGGGCGTCGTGACGAGCGGCAACGCCAGCTTTTCGAGGAAGGCACGAAGCGATTTCCTGCAAGCCCTCGAGCAGGCGGTGCAGGAGGCGAAACGCGGGTGAGGCGGGTCGCTGACGGTCGTCGCGGCCCTCTCGCGCGGGCCCGGAATCGTGCCATAACGCGGCATGGCAAAAGCAACTAAAACGTCGTTCGTATGCCAGAACTGCGGCACGGCGCACTCGAAGTGGCAGGGTAAATGCACCGGCTGCGGCGAGTGGAACACGCTTGCCGAGGAAACCGATACCGCGCACGCTGGAAAGCCGCAGGGCCAAGTCGGCATGATGGGTTTCG
>DAOMWV010000054.1:266-14931 GCA_035436725.1 Hyphomicrobiaceae bacterium | reverse complement strand
GACTTCGCCCGGAAGATCCGCGAAGACGAGAGCGCGCGAGAACTTACTCCACCGGACGAGCCATTTCGGGATCTGCCCCGTCACGAGCCTTGAGGCCGGCTCGACACCATGCGTTACGATCGACATGACTACATTCCCAGATACGCTTTTTGAAGAGCGGGATCGTTGGCAAGCGCCGCCGCGTCGCCAGACAGCGCGATCGCGCCGTTCTCGAGGACATACGCACGTGCGGCGATATCGAGCGATTGCATGACATTTTGCTCGACGAGCATGACCGCGAGGCCGTCCGAGGCGATGCGCTTCACGAGGGCGAACATCTGCTCCACAAGCAATGGCGACAAGCCAAGTGACGGTTCGTCGAGAATGAGGAGCCGGGGCTCGGCCATGATGCCACGTCCAATGGCGAGCATCTGCTGCTCCCCGCCGGACAGCGTCGCTGCCAGCTGGCCTGCGCGCTCGTTCAGCCTCGGGAACAGCGCATACACCTTCGCGAGGTTCTCGCTGCGACGTGCGGTTCCACGGCGGTACGAGCCGAGCTCGAGATTTTCCCTCACTGTCATGTTCGGGAAGATCTTGCGGCCTTCGGGCACCTGGATCAGACCCAGCGCCACGATTTCGCTGGCCGATTTCTGATCTATTCTCACGCCGTCGAAGCTGATCGTGCCCGCTTTCGGTCGCAGGAGCCCGGAGATCGTACGGTTCAGTGTCGTCTTGCCAACGCCGTTGGCGCCGAGGACCGCGACGATCTCACCCGCCGCAACGTCCAGCGACAGACCGCGAAGCACTTCGATCTCACCATAGCCGACAACGACATCCCGGACCTCAAGCATGGGCCGCTCCCGCGCGCTGCATGCGGCTGGCGGCCCCGTGACCAAGATACGCTTCGATAACCTTCGGGTCGCGGGCAACTGCGGACGGCGGTCCTTCGGAGATCAGACTACCTTGCGCAAGCACGTGAACGTGTTCGCAAAGGCTCATCACGGCCTGCATGACATGCTCGACCATCAGTATCGTCACGCCAGCGCGCGTCACAGACCGGATGATCGGAATCATGTCGCGGATCTCACTCGGATTGAGCCCCGCCAGAACCTCGTCGAGCAACAACAGTCTGGGTTCGGTCGCAAGTGCCCGTGCAAGTTCGAGGCGCTTCCGGCCTGCAACCGTCAAGGCAGACGCGGGACGATCGAGCATCGGCTCGAGACCGACCATGCCTGCAACTTCCGCCGCCTTCTCGTAGACGCGCTGTCGATCGGCGTGCCGCAGATACGCGCCGACCGCGATGTTCTCGCGCACAGTCAGACCTGCAAATGGCTGCACGATCTGGAACGTGCGCGCGATACCGAGAGCGGCACGTTCGTGGGGCGCAAGCGTGGTCACGTCCCGACCGTCGAACTCGATGCGCCCCTCGGTCGGGCGCTCGAAGCCAGAGATGATCGCAAAGAGCGTCGTTTTTCCGGCACCGTTCGGACCAATAAGCCCCGTAATCGTACCGGGCCGGACGACGAACGAAACGTCCTTCACGGCGATGAGGCCACCGAAGGCCTTCGAGACAGAGTGGACGTCGAGCAACGGCTGATTCACGGGTTGCCTCCGTGCCGTGCCGATGATCGTCCCTGCAACAGTCCGAGAATTCCTCGTGGCGCGTAGGCCACCGTCAGGATCAGCAGGACGCCGTAAAGAACGAGATCGATCCCGGGTATTGCACCTCCGGTCAGGTTGCCGAGGATGGTCTTGGTAACTTCACCGAAACCCAGCAGGACCACTGCCCCGAGCAGGGGGCCGAACACCGTCCCGATACCGCCGACGATCGGCGCAAGCAATGCATCGACCGATATCCATGGCCCGTAAGCGATCGTGGCGTCGAGATACAGGAATTTCTGCGCATAGAGACTGCCGGCGGTTGCCGTGATGGCCGCAGACAGCACGATGGCTTTCAGTTTGACCGCAAGAGTATCGACGCCGAGCGCGCGGGCCGCGTCCTCGTTTTCCCGCACAGCCACGAGTTGCGCGCCGAATCGGGATCGCGAGACCATGTGCGTCAGGCAGAGCCCGCCGACGACGAAAAGCAGAACGAACCAGTACAGCATTCGCTTGTCGGCAAATTGCATGTTTGCGGTCCCGACCTGAAGCGGGACGAGCACTCCGGCGGCACCGCCGGTAAAGGTCCATGCGTTTGCGAGAATCCGGAAGACTTCGGCGAAGGCCAGTGTGACCAGCGCGAAATAGGAGCCCCGGAGACGCGCGCGGAAGCTCAACAGCCCGACCAGGCCGCCGACCAGTCCACCCAACCCTATGGCGATAGGCAGGGCGACCCAGGCATTGACGCCGAAGCGAACCTGAAGAAGCGCCATAGCATATGCGCCGGTCCCGAAGAAGGCGGCATGCCCAAATGAAAACTGGCCGCCGTAGCCCGCGAGAATGTTCCAGCCCTGGGCTGCGATGGTGATGATCCCCGCGAACGTCACGAAGTTGAGAGCGACGTTCGACGTCATCACGATCGGCATTGCCGCCAGCGCGGCCGCCACGCCCAAGATAGCTGTCCATGACACCTGGTTCATGTTCTGGCTCCGGACAGCCCGGTCGGCCGGAGCAGCAACACCAGGATGAAGATGAGGAAGATGCCGATCTGGCCAAGACTTTCACCGAGAAAGAGACCAGACAGGCTTTCGACGACACCAATTATGAGACCACCTGCCAGCGCACCACCGATCGAGCCCATACCTCCGAGGACGACGATGGTGAACGCCACCAGGACGAATGCATTACCGGATCTGGGATTGACCAGATACGTGGGCATCAAAAGGCATGCGGCGATCGCGAGACACGCCGCACCGATGCCGAAGGTCACTGCGTAGATGTGATCGACATTGATGCCCATCAGGGCAGCACCCGTCTTCTCCTTCGCCACGGCACGGATCGCCTTGCCGGTATCCGTCTTCAGAAGAAGCGCCCCAAGCACGGCAGCAACGGCGAAACTCGCGACGAAGGCTATCAATTTCGGCAGCGACAACAGAAGTGGCCCGACCTCGACAACAGAGAAGCCGTACGGCACGTCAATGGACCTCGTGTCCGACCGGAATCCAGCAAGCAGCGCGTTCTCGATGATAATCGACAAGCCGAGGGTCACGAGGAGAATGTTGCTGTCGTCACCGTGGCTCGCTGGTCCGATGACAAAGCGCTGGACGAAATAGCCGAGCCCGAAGAACAGCGGCGCCAGCGCTGCGACTGCGATGTAGGGATCCAGTCCGATCGCCTGATGGCAGATCAGAACGGCATACATGGCCGCTGTCAGCGTCGCACCATGAGCGAAATTGATGATGTGCAAGACGCCGTAGACGAGTGTCAGTCCGAGCGCAATCAGCGCGTAGACTCCCCCGACGAGTAGGCCGTTCGCCACCGCTGCAAAGATGATTTCAGATTTGAGCATCGCTTACCGCGCCTGCCCGCATCGACACATGCCGATGCGGGCCAGGCAGAAGTGTCAGGTTGCGGGGAAAATGGGTTTGGCGTCGGCAAATTCCGCCGGGAAGATCACCTTGATATCTCCCGATTGAACCTGAGTGTTTACGGGCGCGGCGCCGGTATTCTGACCGTCGACGAACTTCGTCGGACCATATGGCATGATGTGATCAGAGAAGGTCGAGTTCGCCAGCGCTTCGGTAACCTTCAACCGATCCGCCGAACCGGCACGCTCGATGGCATCCGCAAGCAGACGCACGCAGGAATAGTTGAGCGGCGTGTTGTAGAGCCAGAAGCGACCGTCCTTTTCGGCGGCAGCCCGGACAGCGGCGGTCTTCGGTTTTCTCGGGTCTGCCCAATGGTTGCAGTCCATGACGAGATTGGCTGCGTCTCCGAACTCCTTGACGAAGCGGAAATTGGACGCGGCGCCGTTCAGAACAGCGTAGATCCCCTTCGGGCGGATCTTCTGCTGCTGGAGCGTTCGGGCGAGTAGCACGAACTCTCCGTAATAGCTCGACGGGATAACGAGATCCGGATTGAGTGACTTGATGCGGAGCGCGACGTTAGACATGTCACGCGAGGGCGTCGGATGTGCGATCGTTTCGAGTATTTCGAAACCACGCTTCGGCAGTTCGGCATTCATGAGTTTGGCCATGCCCGAGCCGAATAGGCCGTCTTCGTGGACAATAACGACCGTTTTGGCGGGCTTGCCTGCGGCGTCGTTGATCTTGACGAGGTTGTCGAGGGCGGCGGCGGTCACAGTGCCGAAACCGGGACCTAGCCTGAACGTGTTTTTCAGGCCGCGCTTGACGATCTGATCGGAAACGCCGACATCGACGATGTAGGGGATGTCATACCGAGAGGCCGCCTGAGATGCAGCAAGGCAGATCGGAGATGCGAAGCCGCCCACGATCGCCGCCACGCCTTCGGACTGCATGCGCTCGACTTCGGACGTGCCGCCTTCCGGATTAGAGCGGGCATCGCCGAACACCATCTGCAACCGAGCGCCGCCCATGGACTTAATGCCGCCGGCAGCGTTTATCTCGTCGATTGCAATGGTGGCGCCGAGCCGGCCATATTCGCCGTCCTGCGCGAGGGCGCCCGTCACGGGCTGAAGAATTCCGATCTTCAAAGTGGGCGCCTGCGCGCGGACCAACCCTGGCATAGCCAGCAGTGCGGTCGTCGCAGCAGTACCTCCGAGAACTCGACGGCGTGTCACGGTCATGGGGCAGTCTCCTCCACTAGGCCGCATCGCGGCGGTTTGGTTTCAGCGATTTTCGTTGCTTCCTGCTTGTGTGGCGAGGTTCTTTCGAGCGATTGCCGGGCCGTGTCGTCAGCCAATACCGTTCCCGGCCCTGGCCAGCCCGCATCAGTTCCATGCGGATCGAATGCATGTCCGGCCGATAGAGAGCGCTCAGGTACTCAACGCCGTGTCCGGCGGGATCGAACACCACTCGCGTCAAGGCCAGAAGGGCGGCGCCGACCTGCACGCCCAGCGCCTGCGCCGCTTCGGGACCGGCCAATACCGCGGTCACGGTCTGCTCGGCGCGATCGGCGATCACACCGGACCGCTCGAGGAGTTCAAGCAACGGCGTCACGGAAAGATCGCGCCGGGAATACTTCCTGCCGATGGATTCCGGGACGTACGTCGACAGCAATGAAAACGGCACTCCTGCTGCCATGCGAACGCGGAGGGCGTGCTGCGCGCGCGCACCTTGAGGCAAGCGGAGCTTGTCGGCGACATGCGGCGGAGGCACAGAATACCGGAAGTCGAGCAGCCGGACGGTGGACGAGCGACCCATCGCGGTCAAACTCGCCAGCATATCAGTAAGATCGCCTGTAACCGGGGCCGGGGACGACGGTGCGTTCACGAACGAGCCAGCGCCGGGCGTCTTTCTGATGAGACCGTCACGCAGCAAGCCTTCGAGCGCGCGCCTTACGGTGACGCGGGAAAGACCGTGAAGCCGGGCCAATTGCGGCTCGCTCGGGAGTTTCTGACCAGCAACCAAAGCGCCCGAAGCAATCTGCTCCTTGAGCAGAAGGTACAGGCGATGGGTCTTGGATGTCTCGATGCCGCTCAAGCTGAACCGTCTCCTCTTGACCTGTATTATTTATAAGACAGATACTTCCGTCAAGCCGCACGCGATGAAGCGTGGTGCGAAGAGTGGGAGGTTTCGATGGCAGAGCTGGCAGCAGACGATGGAGATTATGACGTCTGCACCGAAGTCGTCGTCGTTGGCGCGGGCGCGGCCGGACTGGTTGCAGCGCTTGCTGCGGCGCATCGTGGACTGGATGTCATCGTCGTCGAACGGGATGCAGTGCCGAAGGGCTCGACATCGCTTTCGGCAGGGCTCATTCCGGCGCCGGGGACGCGCTATCAGCGTGCCGCAGGGATTTCCGACAGCGTGGAACTGTTCGCCGGCGATGTTTTGCGAAAGGCCGGAAACGAGCCGGATGCAGACACGGTCCGGCGTCTTGCAGGAACCATCGGGCCGGCCATCGAATGGCTCGACGACCAGTTCGACCTGCCGTTCTCTGTCGTCGACAATTTCTCGTATCCGGGGCATTCGGCCCTCAGAATGCACGGTTTGCCGACGCGGTCCGGGAGCGAGCTCATGGATCGGCTTCGGACTGCGGCGGAGAACTCCAACATCGAAATCGTCACGGGCTGCGCGGCGGAGGCACTCATCTGCCGCGGACGGAGCGTTACCGGCATCGTTGCCAAGCGGGGCGACGGACGGCGCGAAAAGATCGGATCGGGGGCGGTCGTGCTGGCATCGAACGGGTACGGCGGCAACCGGGAACTCGTGCGGCGCCATATTCCAGAGATCGCCGATGCCCTGTATTTCGGCCATCCGGGCAACATGGGCGATGCGATCCAATGGGGTGAAGCGCTCGGGGCCGCGACGCGACATCTTTCCGGATACCAGGGCCATGGCTCGGTCGCGCATCCGCATGGCATCCTCATCACCTGGGCGACAATCACCGAGGGTGGATTCCAGGTCGATCTCGACGGGCGTCGCTTCTTCGACGAATCGAAGGGGTACTCGGAAGCAGCTGCCTCTGTCGCGGCAGCGCGGGACGGAGTGGCGTGGACTATCTTTGATCGCCGGATTTCAGCGATTGCAGCCCAGTTCGAGGATTTTCGGACGGCAGAGAAACTGGGCGCGATCATTCGAAGTGACTCGGTCGAGGACCTCGCATCGAAGGCGCGACTACCGGAAGGGCCACTCGTGGCGACGTTTGCGGACGTCGATACGGCGAAGCGCGCAGGCGCCATCGATCGCTTCGGCCGCAACTGGGCGAACGTCGCGCGGCTCGAGGCTCCCTACTGTGCCGTCAAGGTGACCGGGGCCCTCTTTCATACACAGGGCGGCCTGGTCGTCGACGACAAGGCGAGAGTGGTCGATGCGCGTGGAGAGCCGTTTCCGAACCTCTATGCCGTCGGCGGAGCGGCGGCAGGTGTCTCGGGTTCTACGGCTTCCGGCTATTTGTCCGGCAATGGACTGCTCACGGCAGTCGGGTACGGCTTCATCGCTGGCAGATCGGTCCTTGCGGAGCGGCACGGCGGCGGCGCGCACCGGGACTGAGCAGCGCCGGTATGCTGCGGAATAATCGGCGCGGCACGCATACAGGCGCAAAAAAGAAAGAGTGCGGCGACCCTGCGCGCCGCACTCCAGGTCTCACGCCGGGGAAGTGATTGCAGGGTGGAAGCAATCTAGTGCAGTGCCGGTGACAGGGCGCTGAACCGGCCATTCAGTCGCTGTTCATGGCAACGGCATACTTCGCCCTTATTCCCGTCAGTGGTCCTTCGGGCGCGAAACCTCGAATTTCGACTTCTGTTCGGCCGACGCCTCGCGCTGGTGCTTGGCGCGCCATTGCTCGTAGGGCTCGCCATAGACGTGCTCGCGGGCAGCGTCCTTGCCGACATCGAGGCCCTTGGCCCTGGCCGCATCCTGGTACCAGTTGGCGAGACAGTTGCGGCAGAAGCCCGCCATGTTCATCAAGTCGATGTTCTGGACGTCCGTGCGCGTACGGAGATGCGCGACGAGGCGGCGAAAGGCGGCCGCCTCCAGTTCTGTCTGCGTTTTGTCGTCGATATTGGTCATCGTCGCCTCGCGTATTGCCACGCGCGGCAACTCACTCGGCCGCGCGTACGGTTTCCGTCGCCTGAACTTGCAGGATCGCGCGCATCACTGCAACCGTCCGGTCGGCCCAATAGGCCTGGCCGGCCTCGTCGGCGACGAGATCCTGGCGATATTCGATGATCGCACCGGCAAGGCCGTTGCCGCGCGCGTGCTTCCAGAGCGTGTCGCCTTCGAGCGCGCCGTGATAGGGCTCGTTGTCGCCGACGAGCAGGCCCGGTTCGGCGCGGAAATGGTCGAGCAATTGCCCGGCAAGCCTGTGATCGCCGCCGTCCCAGAGAACCGAGATGGGCCACGGGCGCTGCACGCCCTTGAAACAGTGCGTCATAGAATGGATCGAGAGGATCACGGGGGTTACACCCGTCGCCCGGCAGCGCTGGATCGTCGCGGCGACGGCAGCATGATAGGGCCGCCAGAACCGTTCGAGGCGGCGGGCGACTTCGAGTTCGTCGACGTGCCGGTTGCCGGGAATGATGGCGCCGTCGGAAAGACGCATGACGAGCGTCGGATCGTCTTCGCCGCGGTTGATGTCGATCAGCAGGCGCGAGAATTTCGAGAGCACGACCGGCGCGCACAGCGCTGCGCCAATTCTTTCGGCGATCGATTCGGCCCCGATGTCGTAGGCGATATGGCGGCAGAACTGTTCGGCCGGCAATCCGAGGTCGGCGTACTCTTCGGGGACCGTATTTCGCGCGTGGTCGCAGATGACGATGACGCCGCTATCGGCCCGGCCACCGATGATGCGGTAGGCTTCCTCGTCCTCTCGCCCGATCTCCATCCGTCGAAATCCCGTCGTGCTGACCGGTCGCGCCGGTCGTCTGGTTCCCTGAGCCCCGCGCGCGTCTAAAGCGCGGGACATGAATGCAACATGATCGCCGCCCGCCTTGCGCCATCGTCCGGGGACTTTTGAACAGATTTCGAGGTTTGCGCATCTATCGCAGGCTCGCCAGCGCAGGCTTGCGGCTGGGTTAGCGGAACCGAGCCGTGGGGCAGAGTTGATCGCGTTCAATACCCGTGATTTCCCCGACGGCCGGGTCTAAGGTTGGCTCAAGGCAGCCCGGGAGGATCGGAAATGTCCAAGGATATGGTGCTGACGGTGATTGCGCGCGACCGGCCCGGTCTGATCAAGGCGCTGTCGGAGGTGGTGGTCGGGCACGGGGGCAACTGGATCGACAGTTCCATGGCACGCCTCGGGGGCGAGTTTGCCGGCATCGTCCGGGTATCCGTTCCTGAGGAGCGAAGCCGTGAATTCGAGACGGCGCTCGCTGATCTTTCGGGCGCCGGCATTACCGTGACGCTGCGCAGATCCGACGAGGACGGCAGCGTTCGCGCCGGCCGTCTCGTGCGGCTGGAACTCACCGGCGTCGACCATCCCGGCATCGTTCACCGCATCTCCGACGCACTCTCGACGCTCGGGATCTCCATCGACCAGCTGGAAACGCGCATTTTCACGGGCTCCATGTCGGGCGAGCCGATGTTCGAGGCGAAAGCGGAAATCCATCTGCCCGAGGGAGTCGAGGAGGCGAAACTGCGCAGCCGCCTCGAAGCCCTCGAACGCGATCTCATGGTCGACATCGAACTGGATGGGGTGTGACGCCCGATTCGGACTCGGGATGCTGACCCTGGCTGGCGACTAAGCGTCCGGCTCGGCCCGGGAAGTCGCGAGCTTCTCATTGATGAGATCGAGCAACTGCGCGGCACCGTTGGCATATGGATCTATCCGCACGCGGACGCCGTCCTGGAAGTCGACTGCATATGCGAGAAACCCCGGCCGCAGGCCCCGGACCTGTTCCAGATCGACACGAACCGAGCCACCCGCACCCGCGAACCTCACGATGTTGCCCCGCCAGCTAACGCGGTCACGGCGAATGGCCTGAATAGAAAACGCCGACACCATCGTACCGAGGCCGAATGCGATCGTGAGCCAAAACAGGATGCGCATCTGTGCGGCTCCGTCGGAGCGCGTCGAGCCGACGAAAAGCCAGATGTAAGCCATGAAGAAAAACAGCCCCGCACCGAGCACGGTTCCTGTCCAGTGCATCGCGCCGGGGGTGATATGCCGCCAGCCGCGATCGTCGGGTTGTGACTGTACGGCGACGCGACCCAGAATGGCGACGATGCCGGCAGCGATCGAGCAGATCAGAAACTTTGCGACGATGTCTGGCATGTCGGACCCGAACAGCAGAGTGATCGTGAACCCCCTCGGCCGGGTGCTCGCCGATCCACTAAACTCTCAGGGATTCGTTAAGATCAGATATAATCCCAGCCTCTGGAAATGCCCGTGGGCCGGCACAGCCACTCCCAGAAGTTTGAGCCGGGCGAGCCGATGTTCGAGGCGAAAGCCGAAATCCATCTGCCCGAGAGCGTCGAGCAGGCGAAACTGCGCGCCCGCCTCGAAGCCCTCGAACGCGACCTCATGGTCGACATCGAACTGGATGGGGTGTGAGATTTCAGACAATCAATTGCTGCTCAGGGCTAACAACGGAAGTGCCTAGAACTTTCCGCAGGGCACAATTTGTGTCAGCTTATTATGAGTACAACGGACACAAGGTCAGTACGATGACGATTAGTGGGCTCGACGTGGTCAGCGCCATTGTCGAGCGGCGCTCGATCAGGCGCTTTTTAGACAGGCCCGTGTCTCTTGACACAGTTCGAGCAATCCTAAGTCAAGCCGCGAGAGCCCCATCCGCGACAAACTCCCAGCCTTGGCTTGTCCACGTCGTCAGCGGCGACACACGTCGGCGGATATCCGAAGCGGTCTTGGCGGCGACCGATGTCGAACTCGTCAAGCAGCCATACTACCCCTACTTTCCGACAGACGCGGGCGAACCTTACCAATCACGGCGCGCAGAATTCGGCATCGCAATGACAGAACTCGATGGGTTCAATCGCCGTGATCCCGAAGGGCTTCGACAGGCGTTGCGAATGAACTATCTCTTTTTCGGCGCTCCAGTTGGCTTATTTTTTTGTCTGGAGCGAAAGATGCTCTATGGTTCGTGGGTGGACGTTGGCATGTTCATGCAGAACGTTATGCTACTCGCTCGCGGTCACGGGCTGGATACTTGCGCGCAGGTCTCGTGGACCAACTACGGCGCGATATTGCACAAAGAACTCTCGCTTCCTGATGACAGGGTTATCGTTGCCGGCATGTCTCTGGGGTTCGCAGACCCCGAAGCAAAGCCGAATGATCTACGCACGAAGCGAGCAACGATCGACGAGTTTGCTACCTTCCATAGTTGAGATTGGGCGCCTTCGGAGGGACGGCGGAACAGGGCTCCACTCCGGCAGCTTCGTCGGCTGCGGCTCAAAAAGCGGGCATTAAAGGCTGCAGGGGTTCACTCCGCGGCTTGCTTGCCCGGTGCAGGTGCCTTCCAAGTCAGCTTCGGTTCGCGTGCGGCCTTGGTCTCGTCGAGACGGCGGCGTGGGGCGTAACGCGGAGCGCCCTTGAAGCGCTCGACGTCGCCGGCTTTTGCGGCCTTTGCGAGCGCGGACATCGAGTGGATGAAGCGGTCGAGCGTGTCGCGGCTCTCGCTTTCGGTCGGCTCGATCAGCATGGCGCCGTGGACGACGAGGGGGAAATACATGGTCATCGGGTGATAGCCTTCGTCGATCATCGCTTTTGCGAAATCGAGCGTCGTGACGCCGGTATCCTTGAGCCAGGCATCATCGAACAGGACTTCGTGCATGCAGGGCTTGTCACCGAAGGGCTGTGTCATCACGTCGCGCAAGCCGACGCGGACATAGTTCGCGTTGAGCACGGCGTCTTCCGAAGCCTGTCGCATGCCATCCGAGCCGTGGCTCAGCATGTACGATAGCGCACGCACGAACATGCCCATCTGCCCGTGAAAGGCCGTCAGCCGCCCGAACGGCTTCATCTCCGCCGACCCACTCTCGTGCTCGACCAGTTCGAGTCCCTTGCCGCCTTTCCTGACGAACGGCACCGGCGCGAACGGCGCGAGCGCCTCCGACAGGACGACGGGTCCGGCACCCGGCCCGCCGCCGCCATGCGGCGTCGAGAACGTCTTGTGCAGATTGATGTGCATGGCGTCGATGCCGAGATCGCCCGGCCGCACCTTGCCGACGATGGCGTTGAAATTCGCGCCGTCGCAGTAGAAGTACGCGCCGGCGTCATGAACGGCCTTGGCGATCTCGACGATCTCCGGCTCGAAGAGGCCGCACGTATTCGGGTTCGTCAGCATGATCGCGGCAACGTCCGGGCCGAGCGCGGCCTTGACGTCAGCAGCGGCAACCGTTCCATCCTTCTTCGCAGGGATCGACTTGACCACGTAGCCCATGAATGCCGCGGTTGCCGGGTTGGTGCCGTGGGCACTTTCCGGGACAAGCACGACATTGCGCGTCGATCCCTTCGCATCGTGCGCGGCCTTGATGGCGAGCATGCCAGCGAGTTCGCCGTGCGCGCCCGCCTTCGGCGAAAGGGTCACCGCCGGCATGCCGGTCAGCTCCATCAGGTATTCGCCGAGCATGTGCATCAGATCTAGTGCGCCCTGGACGGTCGATTGCGGCTGCAGCGGGTGGATGTCGCCGAAGCCAGCGAGCCGCGCCATCTTCTCGTTGAGACGCGGGTTGTGCTTCATCGTGCACGAGCCCAACGGATAGAGGCCACTGTCGATGGCGTAGTTCTTGCGCGAAAGGCGAACGTAGTGTCGCATCGTCTCGGGTTCGCTGAGCCCGGGGAGGCCGATGTCGCCTTGCCGTTCGAGGCCACCGAGACGTGAGGCAATCCTCGGCGCGTCGGGGAGATCAACACCGGTCGTGTCGAGCCGGCCGCGCTCGAACAGCAGCGGCTCTTCGTGATCGAGACCGCGGTGACCGGAGAATGTCGGGATGTCGGACGTCGTCGCCGCGCCCGGTGCGGTCGGCCGGCCTTGTGTGTTCATAGCCATCTTCGTTACCTGTCGCTGTCGGCAAGACCGTGGTGTGCGGCTTGCGAATTAAACCTGTCTGTTAACCTCGGTGGCACAATCGGAGTTAATCGCGCGCAGACGCCCAAATTCGATCAGGCGTGCATTTACCTTCCACCTGGCATGGGGAGTACGCGGGCAGCCGCATGCTGCATTCCTGGGCCATCTGTGGCCGTTCTGGAGCGCCTTCGGGACCCGCTCCTCTGCACCCGTGCCAAAGGCGATCATGTGAGCACCTCGGCAAGGGACTTGGCGTAGATTTCGCGGTCGTCGCCCGTGTTGACCTCGGTGGCGGCGACCAGCACCAGATCTTCGTGCGCGCCCGGCGCGAGCCGCGCATACGGCACGCCTCCGAGCACGCCTTTCGCCGCGAGTTTCTCGATCACGGCGGTCGCATCGCCCGGCACGCGGATCGTGAACTCGTTGAAGAACGCCGCGTTGAGCACGCTCACGCCCTTGACGCTCCCGAGCTTGTCAGCCAGCGCCACAGCGTTGGCATGATTGATCGCGGCGAGACGCTTCAGGCCCGCTTCGCCGAGCAACGTCATGTGGATCGTCCACGCCAGCGCGCACAGGCCGGAATTCGTACAGATGTTGCTCGTCGCCTTTTCGCGCCGGATGTGCTGCTCGCGCGTGGACAGCGTGAGAACGAATCCGCGCCGGCCTTCCGCATCGACCGTCTCGCCGCAGAGCCGCCCCGGCATCTGGCGCACGAACTTGTCCCGCGTCGCGAACAGACCGACGTAGGGGCCGCCGAAGTTGAGGCCATTGCCGATCGACTGGCCTTCCGCCGCGACGATGTCCGCACCCATTGCGCCGGGAGACTTCAACGCACCGAGCGCCACGATCTCGGTCGTGACGACGACGAGCAGCGCGCCTGCCTTGTGGGCGGCGTCGGCAATCGGGGTGAGATCGCGGATGTGTCCGAAAACGTCGGGATACTGAACTACGACGCAACTTGTTTCCGCGTCGATCGCACCGGAAATGTCGCCTTCACCGGCGGGGGCGGCGGCGAGTGCGGTGACTTGCGCGCCGCCGTGATGGGACAGCGTCTTTATGACTTCGGCGTAATGCGGGTGCAGGTTGCCAGAGAGCACGGCCTTCTTGCGCCGCGACACGCGATGCGCCATCAGAACAGCTTCCGCCGCACCCGTCGAGCCGTCGTACATCGAGGCATTCGCCACATCCATGCCGGTGAGGCGCGCGACCTGCGTCTGGAACTCGTAGAGATACTGCAGTGTGCCCTGCGTGATTTCGGGCTGATACGGCGTGTAGCTCGTGAGGAACTCGGAGCGCTGGATCAGATGATCCACCGTTGCCGGAACGTGATGCTTGTAGGCTCCCGCGCCAATGAAGAACGGCACGCTGCCGGCCGCGACGTTTTTCGCAGCCATGCGCCCGAGCATTCGCTCGACTTCCTGTTCGCTTTTCGCGCGCGGCAGGTTCGGAAGGTCACGCAGCAGTTTGGACTGCGGCACCGACGCGAACAATTCGTCGATGGCCTTGATGCCAACGGCGGCGTGCATGTCGCGGCGGTCGGCGTCCGTCAGCGGAAGATATCGCATCAAACCCCCGTCGCACAGAATGCGTCGTACTGTTCCTTGGTCATCAGTGCGTCGAGTTCGGCCGGGTTCGACAGCTTGACGCGGAAGAACCAGGCGCGACCCTCGGCGCTTTCGTTGACCATGGCCGGCGTGGAGACGAGTTCGCCGTTATTGTCGGTGACTTCGCCTGATACCGGGGAATAGATGTCGGACGCGGCTTTGACGCTTTCGACGACGGCGCAGGCCTCACCCTGTTTGATGATGCGGCCCTTGTCGGGGACTTCGACGAAGACGATGTCGCCGAGCTGGAGTTGGGCGTGATCGGTGATGCCAACCGTGCCGACGCCATTTTCGACCGTAATCCATTCATGGTCTTTGCTGTATTTCGTGGTCATGTGTGTCTCCGACAATCTGAAACCTGAAACCAGTAACCCTCACCCGCCCTACGGGCACCCTCTCCCTCAAGGGAGAGGGAGAAAAAGAATGGTCGAACGTTTCGCCTTCTCCCCTTGGGGAGAAGGTGGCGCGAAGCGCCGGATGAGCGTGCACGATTGCGAAACCATCCATCCCTGGCAGCATGACGTCGAGAAGGACG
>DAOMWV010000054.1:0-256 GCA_035436725.1 Hyphomicrobiaceae bacterium | reverse complement strand
AAGCGCCGGATGAGGGGGTCTTCTGTTCGAACTATCCCCTCTTGTAGCGGTGTGGATGCAACGGCATGGCGGCGATCTCTGCCGGCAGCGGCTTGCCCCGCACCATGAGCTGAACTTTCGTGCCGACGGTCGAAAACGCCCGCGCCACATAGCCAATCGCCACGGGGCCATTGACGCTCGGGCCAAATCCGCCAGACGTGACGACGCCGATCTTTGCGCCGTCGGCGGAGACGATCTCCGTGCCTTCGCGCGCGGG
>DAOMWV010000053.1:0-15092 GCA_035436725.1 Hyphomicrobiaceae bacterium | reverse complement strand
GGGCAACTCGCAATCGCGGCGGCTGGCTTCGGCAAAATCGACTACCTCGTCGTGCGTGACGCGGCGACGCTCGGCCCTTACGACCGGGCGGCGCGACGGCCCGGGCGCGTCCTCGTGGCAGCCTGGCTCGGTGATACGCGCCTCATCGACAACGTCGCGGTCGTTTGAGCGGGTTTCGGGTCGTCGTATGCGCCGTCTTCAATGTCCGCACTCGGCCATGACGTGAGATGTTGCGCTGTGGCTCGCGATGACCTATGTTATGATATATAACAATATGCGAGCACCCCTGCTCAGACCCATATCCGGTTGCGCTCCGTTGCCTCGGGAGATACGTCGATGCAGTTCTATCTGAACGGTTTTCGTGCCGGCGATCCGGACTTTGCCGATGCCGCTCCGGCTACGGCGCGCACCGAAAACAGGCTGCCGTCGGAGGTCGATGTCCTGATCGTCGGATGCGGGCCGGCCGGCCTGACGCTCGCGGCCCAGCTCTCCGCCTTTCCCCACATCAAGACAGCGATCGTCGACCAGAAGCCGGGGCCTCTGAAGCTCGGCCAAGCCGACGGCGTCGCCTGCCGGACGATGGAGATGTTCCAGGCGTTCGGCTTTCGCGAGCGCGTCGAACGCGAATCCTACTGGGTCAACGAAGTCACCTTCTGGAAGCCGCATGAAAGCGCGCAGGGTGGCATCGCGAGGCACGGCCGGGTCCAGGACGTCGAGGACGGTCTGTCTCCCTACCCGCACGTCATTCTCAACCAGGCACGGGTGCACGACTTCTACCTCGACATCATGCGCAAATCGGCCAACCGGCTCGAACCGCATTACAGTCGTCGCCTCACGTCGCTCGACATTGCCACTGGCAGCGATGCCACGCACCCGGTCACCGCACGGTTCGAGACTGCGAGTGAGGAGGCGGGTGGCGGCGTGGAAACCGTCAGGGCGCGCTACGTCGTCGGCTGCGACGGCGCGCGCAGCGTCGTCCGGCAATCGCTCGGGCGCGCGCTCCGTGGCGACAGCGCCAATCAGGCGTGGGGCGTGATGGACATTCTCGCCGTCACCGATTTTCCCGACATCCGCTTCAAGGCGCTTATCCAGTCCGCCGACGAGGGCAGCATCGTGCTGATCCCGCGCGAGGGCGGCTACCTCGTCCGCATCTATGTGGAACTCGACAAGCTCAAGCCCGACGAGCGCGTCTCGAGCCGCAACATCACCGTCCAGCAGCTCATCGCGGCCGCCAATCGCGTCCTCAAGCCTTACACCATCGACGTGAAGGAGGTTGCGTGGTGGTCGGTCTACGAGATCGGTCAGCGGGTCTGCGACAAGTTCGACGACGTGCCGGCCGACGCGGTCGGCTCGCGCCTGCCGCACGTGTTCATCGCCGGTGACGCCTGCCACACGCACAGCCCCAAGGCCGGACAGGGCATGAACGTCTCCATGCAGGACACGTTCAATCTTGGCTGGAAACTCGCGGCGGTGCTCTCCGGGCAGTGCGCGCCGAGCCTGCTGCATACGTATTCCGCCGAGCGGCAGGCGATTGCGCAGGACCTCATCGATTTCGATCGCGAATGGGCGGCCATGCTGAGCGCGCCGCTCAAGAGCCCCGAAAATCCGAACGGTGTCGACCCGGCGGAGGTGCAACGGTATTTCGTGCGCAGCGGCCATTACACTGCGGGCACCGCGACCGTCTACAAACCTTCGATCCTGACCGGTCGCGCGACGCATCAGTCTCTCGCCACGGGCTTTCCGATCGGCAAGCGTCTGCATTCGGCGCCGGTCGTCCGTGTCGCCGACGGCAAGCGGCTGGAGATCATCGAGGCGTTCGTGGCGGACGGGCGCTGGCGGCTGCTGGCGTTCGCCGACCGGCAAGGACTTTCGGCGAGGGGATCGCGCCTTCGGGCACTGTGTGACTTTCTCTCCGAGGAACCGGGCTCGCCGCTCCGCCGCTATAGCAAGGCCGGAGCAGACTGCGACAGCGTGATCGACGTGCGCGCAATCTTCCAGGGCAGCCATCACGACATTCGCGTCGAAGACCTGCCGGTGCTGCTGCTGCCGCCGAAGGGGCGCTACGGCCTCCGGGACTACGAGAAGGCGTTTGCCACCGACCTCAAGTCCGATCGCGACATCTTCGAGATGCGCGGCGTAGATCGGGACAAAGGTGCGCTCGTCGTCGTCCGGCCGGATCAGTACGTTGGCCACGTCATGCCGCTCGACGGGTTCACAGAACTGTCGGCCTACTTCGACGGGTTCATGCTGCCGCAAGCGTAATCCGCTGCGGCACCGGGATTGCGGCGCCGCACACGGGCAGGGCCCAACGTGCGCTCGCCCGTCGAGTTGCAGCGCCATGTTTTGCACAGGCTGCGCCGATGCCGCCCGGTGTGTTGCCGGAGGCCCATTGCCAACGGGCCCCCGGTTTGCGACCAACGGACAAAGGGTGGGTGCCGAGATTCGGCCCACCCTTGCCTTATCCCATTGAAGGTGCTTACCAAATGGCTTCTTCGCGCGACATGTTCGCCAAGCTCGAAGACGACACGACCGGCCGTGGCCGCAAGGCGCGCGGGGCCGAGGACGATTACAACGCCGACAAGATCGAGGTTCTCGAGGGCCTCGAACCCGTCCGGCGGCGTCCTGGCATGTACATCGGCGGCACGGACGAAAAGGCGTTGCACCACCTCTTCGCCGAGGTCATCGACAACTCCATGGACGAGGCGGTAGCGGGGCATGCGACCTGGATCGACGTGCGGCTCGAGGCGGACGGCTATCTCTCGGTCGCCGACAACGGGCGCGGCATTCCGGTCGACAACCATCCGAAGTTCAAGAACAAGTCCGCGCTCGAAGTGATCATGACGACGCTGCACTCGGGCGGCAAGTTCGACGGCAAGGCGTATCAGACGTCGGGCGGCCTGCATGGCGTCGGCGTGTCGGTCGTCAATGCACTTTCGGAGATCTGCGAAGTCGAAGTTGCGCGTGGCCAGCAGCTCTATCGCATGGTGTTTTCGCGCGGGACGCCGCAGACGAAGCTCGAGAAGCTCGGCTCGATCATGAACCGGCGCGGCACGAAGGTGCGCTTCAAGCCGGACGAGAAGATCTTCGGCAAAGGGGCCGCCTTCAAGCCGCAGCGCCTGTTTCGCATGGCGCGCTCGAAAGCATACCTTTTCGGCGGGGTCGAGATCCGCTGGTTCTGCGATCCGTCGCTGATCAAGGACGAGACGCCGTCGGAAGCGGTGTTTCATTTCCCCGGCGGGCTCAAGGATTATCTCGCCGCAACCATCGAGGGGCGGACGCTCGTCACCAAGGAACTCTTCTCGGGCAACGTGAAGAAGGACGCCGGGCACGGCTCGGTCGAGTGGGCGATCGCCTGGATCGGCGACGAGGACGGCTTCTCGCAATCGTACTGCAATACCATTCCGACACCCGAAGGCGGCACACACGAGAACGGCCTCAGGTCGGCGCTGTCGAAATCGCTCAGGGAGTTCGGCGAGCGCGTCGGCAACAAGAAGGCGGCCCAGATCACGTCGGAAGACGTGATGAGCACGGCGGCATCGATGCTCTCGGTTTTCATCCGCGAGCCCGAATTCCAGGGGCAGACCAAGGAGAAGCTCGCGACGCAGGAAGCGCAGCGCATCGTCGAAGCGACAGTAAAGGACGCGTTCGACCACTGGCTGACGGATGCACCGGCACAGGCGCAGAAACTCCTTGAATGGTGCATCGAGCAGGCCGAGGAGCGCCTGAAGCGCCGGCGCGAAAAAGAAGTCGGCCGACAGTCGGCCACGCGCAAGCTGCGCCTACCCGGCAAGCTCGCCGACTGCACGATCCAGTCGGCGGCGGACACGGAAATCTTCATCGTCGAGGGTGACTCGGCTGGTGGATCGGCCAAGAGCGCGCGCAACCGCGAGACGCAGGCCGTGCTGCCACTCAGGGGCAAGATCCTCAACGTCGCCAACGCTTCGAGCACGAAGCTCAGCCAGAACCAGCTGCTCTCCGATCTCATCCAGGCGCTCGGCGTCGGCACGGGCACGAAGTACCGTGACGAGGACCTGCGTTACGAGCGCGTCATCATCATGACCGACGCCGACATCGACGGCGCGCACATCGCCTCGCTGCTGATCACGTTCTTCTATCAGGAGATGCCGGAGCTCATCGACAACGGGCATCTTTTTCTCGCGGTGCCGCCGCTGTTCGTTCTCAAGCATGGCGCGAAGACGGTCTATGCGCGCGACGAGGCGCACCGTCAGGAGCTTCTCAAGAAGGAGTTCGCGCACAACGCGAAAGTCGAGATCGGACGCTTCAAGGGTCTTGGCGAGATGAACGCGCAGCAGCTCAAGGAAACGACAATGGACCCGAAGAAGCGCACGCTTCTCAAGGTCGAAGTCGTCAACGACAGGCGTGCGGAGACGACGGATGCAGTCAACGCCCTGATGGGCTCGAAGCCAGAGGCGCGCTTCCGTTTCATCCAGGATCGTGCGGCGTTCGCCAAGGATCTGGACATCTGATCACCGATCGCGGGGAGCTGGCTGCATGACGACACAACCGCTCATCTCTCTCTTCGACTGGTCGGCGCGCGGCATCGGGGAAGTGATGCTCTACGCCATCGCTGCGACGATGGTCGGCTATCTCATTTCCAAGATCTGGCCAAAGGCGGCCAATCCCGGCCTGTTCGCCATCATGATCCCCCTGTTCGGACTGTCGCTGGCGGCCTACTGGGGCTCGGGTGCGGCCGCGATGGCGATCGTGCTGTTCATCGCACTCGCGATATTCGCCGCCGTCATCGGCATTGCCTGACTTTCGGACAGGTACAAACGAAAAAGGGCTGGCTCGGCGCCAGCCCTTTTCAATTCCGTGCGCAGTCGTCCGATTACTTCATCGGCTTCGGCGCGGCCTTCTTCGGTGCAGCCTTGGCCTTCGCGGGCGCAGCCTTGGCGACGACGACCTTGGTCTTGTGAGCATGCTTGCTCATCTTCCACTTGTGCATGCGATCGATCTTCGCATCGACGTGGGCGAACTTCGCCTTGATGGCTTCGACGATGCAACCCTTCTTCGCATGGACAGCCTTGGAATGGCCGCCGGCGTGGGCAGCCGGTGCCATCATCACGAGAGCGCCGAGCGCCAGGACAGTCGCCTTGAATTTCCGCATGTAATTCCTCCTCAAGCATTGGGCCGATGCCGCACAATGCCCCTGAATCATCTAAAAATCATTTAAGCGATCAAATTAATCCTAATTGTCAGTAACTGTTAATTTTGGTTCACAGAGATTCCAATTCTGTAAATTAGCACAAGTCCCTCCTCGCTCCGGGCGCCGGACCCGCAGCGTCAGGATTTGCCGTCGCGAACATGTGCCGCTGCCTCCGCGGCACTCTCGTAAATATGCGGTGCAAGGCCGCGACCGGCGAGGGATTGGCCGAGTTTTCGGCGCAGAAACCCGCTCGTTCCGTAGCGGGTGACGTCCAGATAGTGCCGGGTTGCAATATCCTCGACCATCTGGGTCCAATCGTCGAAAACATCGGGATCGATTTCGGCACTGGTATAATTGACGACGGCGTAAACCTTGTGGCCGACGGCGGCGACACGCTTTTCGATTTCGGCGGCAATCGCGGCAACGTCCTCCGGAGCGCGTACCCGGAGCCGCTCGAAATTCACGAAGAGGACATTATCGGCTGCAGAATAACTGAAGCGCCGGTCGATCGGCAGATCCAGCATCCGGTCACGCAGCCCCATGGGTCCAGCCCGGAAGATGGAGGGCTCCATCGCCGTCGGAGCCTTAACGATCGGGCTGAAATCCATATGCGCAAGAATGTCACGCTCGAGGTCGATCCCCGGCGCGATCTCGACGAGTTCGAGCCCGTCCGGCACCAGCCGGAAAACGCAGCGCTCGGTGACATAAAGAACGGATTGGCCTCGGCGCGCGGCCTCCTTGCCGGCAAAGGTGCGGTGCTCGACTTCCGAGACGAACTTGCGCGTCCGCCCTTCGACGCGAATTTCGAGGCGTCCGTCGACGACGGCGACGTCGAGGCCGCCGGCTGTAAACGTGCCGACGAAGACGACGTTCTTCGCGCTCTGAGAAATATTGATGAAACCACCGGCACCGGCGAGACGTGGTCCGAATTTCGAGACGTTGAGATTGCCCGTGCGATCCGCCTGGGCAAGGCCGAGCACGGCGAGATCGAGCCCACCGCCGTCGTAGAAGTCGAACTGGTAGGGCTGATCTATGATGGCAGAGGTATTCACTGCGGCCCCGAAATTGAGCCCAGACGCGGGCATGCCACCAACAACGCCCGGCTCGGCAGTCAATGTCATGAGATCGAGTATGCGTTCCTCGGCGGCAACGGCGCCGACACCCTCGGGCATGCCAATGCCGAGATTGACGACGGCGTTGGCGCGGAGTTCGAGTGAGGCCCGGCGGGCGATGATCTTGCGCTCGTCCATCGCCATGGGCTTGAGTTCGCTCATTGGTACGCGGATTTCGCCGGCGAACGCGGCGGAATAGGGTTCCGCGAAGGTCTGCATGTGATACTCGGACTTTTCCGCGACGACGACACAATCGACGAGAATGCCGGGGATCTTCACCTGACGCGGGGACAATGTTCCGCGCTCGGCAAGCCGCTCGACCTGGACGATGACGACGCCGCCCGAATTGTGCGCGGCCATGGCGATCGACAGGGCCTCGAGCGTCAGGGCCTCACGCTCCATGGTGACGTTGCCGTCGGGATCGGCCGTCGTTCCGCGGATGATTGCGACATTGATGGGGAAGGCGCGATAGAAGAGATAACTCTCGCCGTCGATCTCCATGAGGCGGACCAAGTCTTCGGTGGTCTTTTCATTGATCTTGCCGCCGCCATGTCGCGGGTCGACGAAGGTGCCGAGGCCGACGCGCGAGATCGTCCCCGGCTTTCCGGCGGCGATGTCCCGATAAAGATGAGAGATGACACCCTGTGGCAGGTTATACGCCTCGATCTCGCCCGCCACGGCGAGGGCCTGCAATTTGGGCACGAGGCCCCAATGCCCGCCGACCACGCGCCGGACGAGGCCCTTGTGGCCGAAGTGATTGAGGCCCTTCTCCTTGCCGTCTCCCTGGCCTGCGGCATAGACGAGGGTCAGGTCACGGGGATGCCCTATACCGTCGGCACTGTCCCGGGACTCGGCCAGGAAGCGTTCCTCGAGGGCGACAGCGATGTTTTCGGGAAACCCGATCCCGACGAACCCGCCGGTCGCGACGGTGTCGCCGGTGGCGACGAGTTGTACCGCCTCGCGCGCTGTTGCGACCTTGCCGTGATGGATGGAGCGCAATGCGGCGATGCGCTCCTGCTTCTGGCCGTCCATACGCGTTCCCCGGAGCAAGTTTTCCGGCAGCATACGGCGCGCCTCGATCAGAGGGCAACGGGACCTGGGATCGATTCGGTGACAGGCAAGGGCTGGCAGAGGTTGCCCATGCAGGGCTGTTGAATGCGGGGGGCAGCGGTGGGGAAAAGATGCAGGGTGGACTTGCGGCTCGGGGAATCGGTTAGCTTCGGCCAACTGTGCGGAAGTCCCAGGTCTTCAGGTCACCATGTCGCAAAATGCCTTGTCCCTCGTCGCCAGATCAAACGGCGCGCCGTCGACCGACGCCCCGCAGGAGGCTGCGGCCGGCACCCTCCCGTTCCGACAGGCCCCACACAATATTGAGGCCGAACAAGCACTTCTCGGTGCCATCCTGCAGAACAACGAAGCCCATGATCGCGTCTCGGCGTTTCTGAAGCCCGAGCATTTTTTCGATCCTCTGCACGCACAGATCTACGAGATCGCGGCGAAACTGATCGGGGCGGGCAAGCAGGCGACGCCGGTCACGCTCAAGACGTACTTCGAGAATGCGGCTCCGATCGACGAGGGGTTGACCGTACCGATGTACCTCGGCCGACTGGCGGCTGCGGCAACGAGCGTGCTCAACGCTCGTGACTACGGCCAGACCGTCTACGATCTCGCCATCCGCCGGCAGCTCATCGTCATCGGCGAGGACATGGTCAACCAGGCCTACGACACGCCGATCGACTTCCCGCCCGAGGAGCAGATCTCGGACGCCGAAGGGCGGCTCTTCTCGCTCGCGGAGACCGGCAAGTTCGGCCAGGGCTTTGTCGGCTTCAACGAGGCGCTCAGAACAGCCATCGAGATGGCGGGCGCGGCATACGAACGCGACGGCGGCCTTTCCGGCATTTCGACGGGTTTGCGCGATCTCGACAGCCGCATGGGCGGCTTGCAGCGTTCCGACCTCGTCGTACTTGCAGGACGCCCGTCGATGGGCAAGACGGCGCTCGTCACCAACATCGCCTTCAACATAGCCAACGCGCGCTGGAAGTCGTGGGAGGCGAAGCCGCATCTCGACAAGGACGACAAGGAACACGACGGCGGTGTGGTGGCGTTCTTCTCGCTCGAAATGAGTGCGGAACAGCTCGCGACCCGTATCCTGTCGGAGCAGGCGGAGGTGCAATCGGAGAAGATCCGACGCGGCCTCATCTCCGAGCAGGAATTCAAGACACTCGTCGAGGTAACGCAGCGGATGAGCCAGATCCCGCTGCATATCGATCAGACCGGCGGCATCACAATCGCACAGCTTGCCGCGCGCGCGCGCAAACTCAAGCGGCAGAAAGGGCTCGACGTACTCATCGTCGACTATCTTCAATTGCTGTCGGGTTCGGGCCGCTCGTCGCAGGCCAACCGCGTTCAGGAAATCACCGAGATCACGACCGGCCTCAAGGCACTGGCGAAGGAACTCCACGTGCCGATCATCGCCCTGTCGCAGCTCTCCCGTCAGGTCGAGCAACGCGACGACAAGCGGCCGCAACTTTCGGATCTGCGTGAATCCGGCTCGATCGAGCAGGACGCCGACGTCGTCATGTTCGTCTATCGCGAGGAATACTACGTCGAGCGGACCAAGCCGAACGAGGGCACGGCGGAGTTCCAGGAGTGGCAGCAGAAAATGGCGATGGTCGCCGGCAAGGCCGAAGTGATCGTCGGCAAGCAGCGTCACGGGCCCGTCGGCACGGTACAGCTCGGCTTTGAAGGCATGTTCACGCGCTTCTTCGATCTCGCCAAGGACCAGTACCTGCCGGAGCGATATGAGTGATTGGCCGACTTGAGGCGATGCCCGATTTAGTGACCTTCGACGTCACCGAGGAACTTTATAGGATCGTCAGGCTAATCAATTCACGCGGCGGCCTCGCGGGAACTTTTGCCAAGGAGGATGAGATCGATCAGCGCGTTTTGGAGAATCTCACCACGCGAGAGTTCGTCAAATCATTGCGCGCTGTTTCGGCCGTATGCATCGAAGCAATCGAGCCTAATTCGAATCCAAAGAAAGCCCCCGACTGCTTTGGTTGGATAAACGGAAGCAGGGCAAGTATAGAACTCACCGAGATGGTCGACGAGGCGCTATTAGAGGAAATTCAAGCGTCCTTTGGAACCGCAACGGTCGTCTCTCCGTATCATGGAGCCGGTTTTTATCGGAGCCAATGGACATCAAAGCGCCTCGACGATGCGTTGACAAAGCGAGTCCGGGCTAAAAGCGCAAAGTATGAAAGGATCGGGTTAGATATCGACTATCTGGTCGTCCACACCGATGAAACGCGGCTAACTCCCCATCAAGTTGCTGAGTGGCTTCCGGAGCTGAACCTGTCTCGTGCACCGAGAATAAGGCATGCGTTTCTCTTAATGACATATGATCCATCGTTTACTCAAACCGATGAGCCAGCCGCTGCGAGATTGTGGCCATTATTTCGATTGTTCTGACGTTTAACACTAAGCACCGCCTCACCCCTCGACGGGCTTCGGCACACGCGAGAGGCAGCCGAGCAAGCGCTGCATCCGGAGTTCGTCGAGCGCGGCCCATGCGGTTGCGACCTCTTCGTCGGAACCGGTGCCGTGCACGAAATTCCAGACACTGTCGAGGAACGGCGTCAGCGCCGGCAGCAGTTCGCCGGTCCGCATGTCGTCCGCGCTCCAGCCCTGGAAGTAGGCGCCTTTCTGGAATGACGCATGGTCGGCACTGGTGCGGGCCAGAGCAATGACACGCTCCAGGCGGGCAATGTCCTCTTTCAGGAGATAGCTCCGGAAATAGCTGTCCTCACTGCCCTGTCTTGCCTTCAAGCTCTCGATCAATCGCATCGATAGATCCCCTCCGGGCAGGCTTCAATTGGATCGGTGTGCGCGCCGCATGGCGGCACAGCGTCGGCGGAACTCGGTCGGCGTCACGCGCAATTCCTTCGACCAGCCCGCGTCGCATTGCTCGATGGTGAGGCGGACGACACGCTGTCCGAGCGGAACCTCGTAGCGCTCGGGCGGTTTCAACGGCGCGAGGCGCGGGACCGGCGGGTTCATCGACTGCGGCAAATTTGGCGTGCCGCGGGTGCCACCGGGGGTGCCGGAATAGCCGGGAACCGTGCTGCGGGTCGGGTCCTGCGGGATGCCGTTCGGGGACGGAACGTAACGGCCGTCGCGATCGTACTGGGCCCTCGCCGGCAGAGATGCGCCGACGGCCAGAGCAGCCAGGAGAACGTATGCGGTGACGGGCTTCATTACTGGAATATCGGATGCAACGGCGACGACGACAAGGGCAGCGCTCAGGTATCGGTCCCGATGAGGAAGCCGGAGATACGGGCGATCGTCGGGGAATCGTCCAGCAGCGGGGAATGGCCCTGGGCTTCGACCGTCAGCGCCTCCAGACGGGGGTGGCGCTTCTTCATTTCGGCCAGGGTAGCGACGGAGAGGATGTCGGAATTGGCGCCCCTGATGGCGAGCACTGGTACATGGGAGAGAGCAAGGAACTGGGGCCAAAGCGACGGGATTTCGCCCTGCCCCTGGGACAGCTGGCGGCCCACGCCGTCATCGCACGCCGGCCTCGGGATACCGTCGGTATCGTCGAAGCTCTTCCTGGCCCAGCGCAGCCATGCCTCGTCGTCGAGGGTCGGGAACTGCTTCCGGTTCATGTCCCGGACGAGACGGGCCGCGTCCGGCCAATTGGTCGGTACCGGGACCCGCCCCGCGTAGGCGGCAATACGCGTGACGCCAGCGCTTTCGATGACCGGCCCGATGTCGTTCAGGACGACGGGGCCGATTGCCGTCGGGCGCATCACGGCCGCCACCATTGCGAGGATCCCGCCGCGCGACGTGCCGATTATGGCCGGCTGATGCAGTCCGCAGGCGACGAGGACGTCGAGGACATCGGCCGCCTCGGTCACGACCGTGTAGTTCCGCCAATCGGGATCGCGTGAGGAACCGCCGCGCCCGCGCGCGTCGATGGTATAGACGTCCCGACGATGGCCGTCAGGAGCCGAGAGGGCTGTCGCGAGTTCATCGAAGTCCCGGCCGTTGCGCGTCAGGCCGGGCAAACACACCAGCGCACGTCGCGCCGATCCCGGGGCGCTGAAATGACGAACAAATACGCGGACGCCGTCGCGCATCGTGACATGGAACGAGCGCGGTGTGGTCGACATGCCTATTCGCTTCTCACGGGTGGTGGTGTGCTGGTCTTGGCCTTCGCTTCGCGTCGCAGGTCCGTCGACATCTGAAGCGCCGTCTCGGCGGCGCCGAGACGCGCGCGATAGACCTGGGTGTTCGACAAAACCTTTTGCACGTATTCGCGCGTCTCTTCAAACGGGATGCGGTGGATCCAGTCGATCGGGTCGACCGCCTTGGTTCGTGGATCGCCGAATTCGCGGATCCATTGCCGTGCGCGGCCCGGACCTGCGTTGTAGCCGGCGATGGTGAGGACGTACGATCCCTTGAACTCGTCCATCCGGTCGCCGATGTACGCGGCGGCAATCATCAGATTGTACGCCGGATCGGATGTCAGTCTGTCAATTTCGCACTTGATCTTGAAATCCTTGCACACGTGTTGCGCCGTAATCGGCATCACCTGCATGAGGCCGCGCGCGCCCGCGCCCGACAGAATGCGGTTGTTGAACTCAGACTCCTGCCGCGCGATCGCAAGCATGAGCGCGGTCTCCGGTGGCGGACGCAACGGCTGGAATTGCGGCATGGCATGGATCGGATAGGCATAGTGCGCCAGCTGGAAGCCACGCGCGATCGCCGACTTGCCGATCCGGACCGCCATCTGTGTGTCGCCGATCGCCTCGGCCAGATGCGCCGTCAGGGCGAGTTCCCCTTCGGTTTTGAAATCCTGGGCGAGACGGATGAGAAACACGCGCAGGACATGCGGTTCGATGCCGGCCTTGCGTCCAAGCACGACAGCGCGGACGAGTTCGTTCGTGTTGAACGCGGCGGCAGTCGCGGCATCCGGAAGGTCAGGTGTCTTTACGTCGAGCGCGCGAAGGCCGGGCTCCAGCTTCTGACGGGCGATCTGGCCGTAGAACGTGTCCCAATTCTTCGCGGCGCGCTCGAGCGCGGCCTTCTGCTTTGGCTCGTCTTTGAGGGCTTCGTATGTACGTGCGAGCCAGAATCCGGCCTTGCCGCGCGACAGGGGGCCGTCTGCGGCGGATTCAAGTTCCAGGAAATGCTGTTCGGCCGCACGGGCGTTCTTCAAATGGCGAAGGGCGAGGAAGCCAGCGAGAAACGCCTGATCCTTTTTCGCATCGACACCGAGATCGCCGGGCGCCTTGACCAAGTCGTAGGCCAGGTCGGGCTTACCGGCCTTCAACGCATCGTAGGCGGCACCCCGGCGTTCTTCCCACCACTCGTCGAGATTGGTCGCCTCCTCGGCAGTGGTCGGGACGGACTTCAGCAGTTTCCACGCCGCGTCGTCGCGATTGGCCCGGCGATGCCACTGGACGAGCTGGAACACGAAGCCCCAGTCGGCGGTCGGGACGGTGGCTGCGTCCTTCGGCAGTGCGGCCATGAGCGGATCGGTGCCGGGCTGGCGCAGGTAGACGGCGAGCCGGACAGCGGCCTTCTTGCGCTCTGCGTCACCTAGCAGCGGCAGCAGGCGGCGCGCGACGGCGGCACGCGACGAGCGCTGGTTGGCCCAGCGGCTGGAATCGACGAGATAGTTGTCGAAGCGAGCCTTATGGTCGGCCTCGGTCAACAGCTTTCCGAAACGCTCGAGAAATCCAACTTCAAGCGAGGCGGGAATTTCACCCTTGCGCCACGCCGGAACTGCGAGAGCCCGCGCTTCGGGTTCGTTGCCTTCGGCGAGATGTGCGGACGCGAGAGCGGCGCGGCCGATGCCCGTCTTCGGTGGCGAAGCAGCGTAGAAGGCCTTGATGTCCTTGGCGCTGCCGCCGGCCATGAAGGTCTGTTCCTCCATACGCTGCGTGATCAATTCGCGATTGGGCCAGTTCGGGGATGCTTCGAGAAACGCTCGAATCTCCGCGGCGCTGGCGCGACCCGCACGAACAAGGGCCCAATCGACGAGGCGGCGGGCCACGGGATCTGTCAACCTGTCCCGCAACGCGCGCGCGGCGTCCGGACGCGCCACGCTGCCCATTGCCTCACGCAGGCGGGTCGCGTCGTCGCTGGTAGGGTCGGCATTTCGCACCGGAGCGATGAGTGCGTCGGCCCGTGCCACGAACTCGGCCTCACCGGGAGGTGCCTTCTCGGAGAGAATGGCGAGGCCGTTCAGGCCGGATTTGACTGCCGACTGCTCCGAGGCTGGAGGTGCGGTGGCAGCAGCGTCATCGAGCAGGGATCGCGGCGAGGCATCGCCATCGGCGCCCGGCAGCGTCTGGTCCGCATTGCGCCGCGAGGCCAGTGCTTCTGCAGGCAGCGTCGGCACGGGGAGTGCTGCATCGTCATCATCCGGGGGCGCGGCTGGCGGCCCGACGGCCGCGTTTTCAGCGGCCGCGGTCGCCTCCTGGGGCGGAGCCGAAGGCTGCGATGGCGCAGGCTGCGAGGACGCAGCAGGTTTCGGCGACGACGTGGACGCGACAGCGGTCTCGTTGGCCGTCGAGGTCGGCGGAGCGGACTTTTCCGGCGGCAGTGCTGCGATCGTTGTTGATGGCACCTGCGCGGTCGTGGCCTCGGCCGATCGTGGCGATGGTTCGGAGGGCGGCACGGCCGCAATGGACGCATAGAGGTGAGCGGCCGGGCGCATGGCATCGACGTGCAATCCGAACCCCATAAGCGCCAGCGCTGCCAGTGCTGTTCCGTTCAGAAGGCCGGAGAACCTCGACGACAGGCGCTTGCGCGAAGGCTTCGACGGGCTCGGCCGGCCGGCCCGGGATGCTCGACCACGCTTTCCAGACGACGCGCGCCTTTTCCGGCCATGCGCGGCAGCGGGATCTGGCTCGGCCTGTCGTTCCGGGAGAATTTCCCTCGCAGCGGCGTCTGCCGCCGGGCCCTTCTGCTCTGATGCCGAGGGCCGGACGTTATCGGCCTCGGACGATGCCGACGCTCGAACCGGTGCGACGGCGGCTGCCTTGGCAGCCACGTCGGCAGGGATCGCGTCCGCCGCATCCGGCGGCACCTTTGAGGCACCGCCCTGGCCTGGCGCTTCGTTGGTCAGCCTCTCTCTCCCATTTCCGCGCTGGTCAACCGATGGTTTCGCGTTACCGGCGCTTCGGGCCGAAACTATGGCCGATCTGGCCGGAAGGGGGTTGCAATCCTCGGGCGGAAGCGTACCAAGTGGTGGCGTTTGCTTCAAGAAAAGGCAGCCTGCTGCCGGCAAGATGCCGTTTCAACGCTTCTGCTGCGGCAATCGTTGCCTTTTGCGACAGCCAATCCGGCCTATCACACGAGAGGACCCCATGCCTGCCACGTCGACCGCACCGATGTTTCGGGGCTCATTGCCAGCGCTGATTACGCCGTTCAAAGGCGGCATGGTGGACGTCGACGGCTTCAAAAAACTCGTGGACTGGCAGATCGCGCAGGGCAGTCACGGCCTCGTTCCCGTCGGCACGACCGGCGAGACCCCTACCCTTTCACACGAGGAACACAAGGACGTCGTCCGGATCTGCATCGAGACGGCGCGCGGGCGGGTGCCGGTCATCGCGGGGGCGGGGTCGAATTCGACCGAAGAAGCGATCGAACTGACCGAATACTGCAAGCGCGTCGGTGCGCAGGCCACGCTGCACTCGACCGGATACTACAACAAGCCGACGCAGGAGGGCCTCTACCTCCACTTCAAGGCGATCAACGACGCCGTCGACATCCCGATCATCATCTACAACATCCCCGGC
>DAOMWV010000052.1:0-15301 GCA_035436725.1 Hyphomicrobiaceae bacterium | reverse complement strand
CGTCGGTTCGTGGTGGGCATTCGTTTCCTCCCCATGCGATCTTCAGTAGAGACGGACGATGCCGCCACATGTCGGTCCGGTCCCGATTCAGCAGCCCGCGAGCGGGCGGCGGCGAACGAAACGACGCGTGAGAGTAGCCGGACGGGATGGAGGCGTGCAGGGTGGGACAGCGGGTCTCACGTCAAAGTGATTGTCCGGCCTTGCGATCGTAAAGACGGCGGATGCGGGTCGGCGGAACACCGACGAGATAGCATCCGAGGCACGTCAGATTGATAAAGCTGCGGCGAGCGTAGCCATCCGTCGTGTAGCGAACGGCACTGGTGACGGCGCGCGCGCGCAGCCGATGGATCCGCCGGCGGCCGAGGCGGCGGACGATGTCGACGTCCTCCATGATCTCGATCGGCCGGTACCCGCCGATCTCGCGGTAGAGGCGGCGCGAAATCAGCAGACCCTGGTCGCCGTAAGGAAGGCCGAAGATCACATTTCGAGCGGTGACGCCCCTTTCGAGCAGGCGCGGTCGGGCGCCGTTGTCCTCCAAGGCAAAGGTGAACACCGCGGCCTGGTCCGGCCGCGCGCCGCTCTCGATGCGGGTCATGAACGTCTCGACTTCGCGCTGCCATCCGTCTTCGAGCACTGTGTCGGCATGGAGGAACAGCAGCCAGGGATGGCGCGCGTGCTCGGCGCCGTCGATCAGCTGCCGGCCACGGCCAGGGGCCTTTGCCGCCACGAGCTCGGCGCCGGCCTGGTCGACGACGGCGAGGGTTCGGTCGGTCGAGCCGCCGTCGACGACGACGACCTCGCGTACGATACCGTCAACGACTGCCGGGACGAGGGAGGCCAGTGTCGCGGCCAGCCCCGCCTCGGCATTCAATGTCGGAATAACGACGGAGATCATGCGGGCGTGCGGCCTCGGCGGTCCGTGGGTAGCTCGCGCGGACTATAGGGTGATTGTGCGGTGCGGGATAGCCGATCTCGAAAAATGTTCTTTTTTTGTTCTTGCTCTTGAGCTAGGATCGCGACCGCAGTGCCGGTGGGGGGCGTGCGAGGTGCCGATGAGCCAGGACGACGAGAATATCCTTCCGGCAGACCGGAGACGGGGACGCGGCGCGCTTTCCAACCGGGGGAGCCGCTACGACACGGAGACACGCGCCAGCTTCGACGACGGCTGGGACAGTCTCGGGGAACTGGAACCGCTCAAGACGACGGTGACGATCGAGCCTGCGCGCAGCATCATCTCCACCAACACGAGCCCCGACATCTCCTTCGACCAGTCGATCAACCCCTACCGGGGCTGCGAGCACGGCTGCATCTACTGTTACGCGCGGCCGACGCATGCCTATCTCGGGCTGTCGCCGGGGCTCGATTTCGAGACGCAGCTTTATGCGAAAACGAACGCGGCAGAACTCCTGACGCGGGAACTCGCGGCGCGCTCCTACGTGCCAAAAGTGATCGCGCTCGGTGCCGTAACCGACCCTTATCAGCCGATCGAACGGCAGTACGGGGTGACGCGGGAGATCCTCGAGGTTCTCGACCGGACGAACCATCCGGTGGGTATCGTCACGAAATCCGGCCTGATCCTGCGTGACCTCGACATCCTCGAGCGCATGGCGAAACGCGATCTCGTCAAGGTGGCAATTTCGGTGACCACGCTCGACCGCATGATCGCCCGGAAGATGGAGCCGCGCGCGGCGACGCCGTCGAAGCGGCTCGATGCGATCCGGGCACTTTCGGAGGCGGGCGTGCACACGACAGTCATGATGGCGCCGATCGTGCCGGCGCTCAACGACGAGGAGATCGAACGTGTCCTCGAAACTGCGGCGGAGGCCGGTGCGCGGGCGGCGGGGTTTGTCGTCCTCCGGCTGCCGCTCGAACTGAAGACGCTGTTCCGCGAATGGCTCGCGGCGGAGTTTCCCGACCGGGCCGACCGGGTTATCAGCATTCTCAGGTCCATGCACGGGGGCAAGGACTATGCGTCGCAGTTCGGCATCCGCCAGCGCGGCACGGGTCCCTACGCCGACCAGATCGCCCAGCGCTTCAAGCTCGCGGCGAAAAGGCACGGTCTGATGGGGCGCGAACTCTTCAGGCTCAGGACCGACCTCTTCAGGCCGCCGCCGCACACACCGGGGCAGATGGCGATGTTTTGAGGCTCCACAAGCATGTCAGCGCGCCGCCGGGAGCATTTTCCAGACGCGGAGATCCTTCGAAGCCTTACCGAGGTCGATCTCCTCGAGGAACGCGCCGCCCTGGCCCGCGAGAAGGCGCGTCTGGAATGTTCCTGCCAGTTCGCCGCCGGGTTTGCGCTTGGGATCGCCGATGTCGGAGGCGCAGACGGCGACATAGGTCGTGCCGAGAGCCCGCAGGCGCTGTTCGGCCGCGGACGGTTCACCCTCGAGGATCGCGTGTGCCGTCACGATGGCCTTGTCGATGCGGTGATAGGGAGCGGCGAGCGCGTCGTGACGCGTCAGGACCGCAACATAGGGTCCGAGATCAGCGGGTGCGACGACGAAACCGCGTGGCAGGGCCGACATGGCGGAGACGACCGGCGTCGAGCGGCAGTCCTCTGTATTGCGAAGGTTCGTCGCGTTGAGCTGATCGGCCGAGGCGCCGCCGATCGAGAGGAGCGGTGCGACGACAAGCGCGAGGGTGGACTGGTTCAGGCCGACCGTGGCGCCGAGACGCGCGGTCAGCGGCGTGACGCTTGCCGAGCCGCGCAGCGACGATATCCAGAGCGCGGTCGCGAACGTGGCGATCCAGACGGAATAGGGCGTCAGCTTCGTCTGCCACATGCCGAGCGGCAAGGAGACGAGCAACAGCCCGAAAAGCAGGCCGTTGGCCGTCGTGCGCTCGCGGCGGAAGATCGCGGCAGCGCAAAGGAGGCTCGCGACAAACACGATCGAGACGACTGTAATCGGCAGCGGGTTGTCCGGGAACATGGCGGCGAAAGACCTCGTCTCCTGCACCTTGTCGAGCCAGATCGGTTTCACGGCCGGATCGACTTGGGCGAACGGCCCGGCGAGACAGACTGGCTCGAGCAGACCATAGAGCGCAGCGCCCGCGGCCGTCGGCACGGCGAGGATCGCGAGGCTCTGCCAGACAGGGGATCCGGCTCCGGCACGTCTCAGCCATTCGAGACCAGCGGTGGCACCGGCGGCGAAGACGATCAGATTTAGCGACAAGGCGTCACACTTCACGTCGAGATACCGTGCCGGGGGTACAGTCGCGACGAAAACGACCGCGAGCGTCAACGCCATCGCCGCTGCAGCGCGCGAAAGACCGTCACGCAGTTCGGGCATGACGAGCGCGGCGAGGCCAGCGGCAACGAGGGCCAGCAGGACAAGCGCAAGAGGTTCGTAGCCGACGGCAAGGGCGAGACCCAAGAGAATGCCAGCCGGCGTGCCGACCGTGGGCGATGCTGCTGCGCGCGTCAGCATAAGAAGGCCGGTCACGGCTCCGACGATCATCGCATTGTGGTGGTCTATGCGTCCGGGTGCGAACTGGAAGAGCCCGCTCATGCAGGTCGCGCCGAGGGCGAGCAACAGCAGTGCCGCCTGTGCACCGGCGCGCAGTTCGATTTCGCGGAGCAGCAGGCGGAAGAACACCATCAGCAGCAGCGTAGGCCAAAGCGCGCGCGCCAGGACTTCGGCGCTGGCCGACGACACGAACCAGCCGAATACGGTGACAAGTGCTGCGATCGGCAGATCTATCAGTCGCGACCAGTGCGAGACGAGTGGCGTCGGCCCTCCAAGGCGCGTCGATACAGCCTCGAACCATGGCGCGCCGGCGAGGAATTCGCGCACGAAGAGCAGCCGCGTCGCGTCGTCGGTGTCACCCAGCGAATTGGCCAGCGAAGAGGCGGGATCACCGAAAGTCCGCATCATGCAGAACGCTGCGGCCAGCGCACACCACAGCCAGCGCGACGACAGAAATCCGCCAAGGGCGGCCGGAAGCCCGGGTTGCCGTGGCATCACGGGTGCGTTCGCGTGCGAGGTCATGAAGGTCATCCGGCTCGGAAGCAGGGGAAGGCGAGTGCCCGACTCGCCACGGCGTACGGGCGTTCTCCCTCGATACCGCTGCGATGTTTAAGTCTCGTTAACGCACGCACACGCAAGACGCGCGAAAGACGGGCCCAAGGTTGTCGTATCAATGTAAACGGCAACACATTGTAAAGAACTTGATCACTATACCTCTGGAACCCGTGTGCCTGATTCCGTCGTGCCGTCTGGCGCTGGCGTGGCGCGTAAAGAATCGCTCCCTTTCGAGGTTCCAATGACGCAGGCCGAGATGCCCCATTCCGAAGTGTTCGTCATCGGTGCCGGCCCGGCCGGCCTTACGGCCAGCTATCTTCTCACCAAGGAAGGTATTTCGACGACCGTCATCGAGGCCGATCCGGTCTACGTCGGCGGCATCTCGCGAACCGCGAACTACAAGGGCTTCCTTTTCGACATCGGTGGCCACCGCTTCTTCTCGAAATCGAAGGAAGTTGTGGACCTCTGGAAGGAAATCCTGCCGCAGGACTTCATCGAGCGCCCGCGCCTCAGCCGCATCTACTACGACGGCAAGTACTACTCCTATCCGCTCAAGGCGTTCGAAGCGCTGACCAATCTCGGCGTCGTCGAATCCGGCCTCTGCGTGCTGTCGTTCATGTACAAGCAGGCGTTCCCGCACGAGAAGCCGGTCACGTTCCACGAGTGGGTTTCGAACCAGTTCGGCGAGCGACTGTTCTCGATCTTCTTCAAGACCTACACCGAAAAAGTGTGGGGTATGAGCTGCGATGAAATCTCCGCCGACTGGGCTGCTCAGCGCATCAAGGGGCTCGACCTGTGGAGTGCGATGGCGAACGCGCTCAGGAACTCGATCAAGCCCAAGGGCTTCAAGGACGGCACGAAGGCGCACGACGGCGAAGTCATCAAGACGCTGATTGAGAGCTTCCAGTATCCACGCAAGGGCCCCGGCATGATGTGGGATGCGGCGGCCCGCAAGACGCGCGAGCAGGGCGGCACCGTGCACATGGGAACAGCCCTCGAAAGGCTCTCGTACGACGCGGCTGCGAAGCTCTGGACCATCACGGCCAGGACGGTCGACGGCGAGACGCGTATGTTCACCGCCAAGCACGTCATCTCGTCGGCGCCGATCCGCGAACTCGTGCACAGCTTCAGCGAGACGCCCGCCTGCATCACGGCGGCCGACAAGCTGCGCTATCGTGACTTCCTCACTGTTTCGCTCGTCGTCGAGAAGCCCGACCTCTTCCCCGACAACTGGATCTACATCCACGAGCCGAGCGTCAAGGTCGGCCGCATCCAGAATTTCCGCTCCTGGTCTCCCGAACTCATTCCGAACGAGACGCAGTCGTGTCTCGGCATGGAATACTTCTGCTTCGAGGGCGACGGCCTGTGGGCAGCCTCCGACGAGGAACTCATTGCGCTCGGAAAGAAGGAACTCGCGACCATCGGTCTCGCCACCGAGGACGAGGTCAAGGACGGCTGCGTCGTCCGACAGAAGAAGGCCTATCCGGTCTACGACGACAGCTACAAGACTAACGTAGAGACGATCCGCGCAGAACTCGCCGAGAAGTACCCGTCTCTGCACCTCGTCGGCCGCAACGGCATGCACAAGTACAACAACCAGGATCACGCGATGATGACGTCGATGCTGACGGTCAAGAACATTCTGGCCGGCGAACAGCTCTACGACATCTGGAACGTCAACGAAGACGCCGAATACCACGAAGCCGGCAATTCGGGTGCGGAAGAAGCCCTGAAGAGCGTGCGCATGGTGCCGCGCCGGGTCGGGGCGGCGTAAGCCCGGTTCGACAATGGCACGAGCGGAAACAACCACGCCAACGTCAGTGCCGCTACTTGCGGCTCTCGTCGCGCCCGTTCGGCGCCTGATGCCGGAACTCAGCTACTACACCATCGTCAGCGCCATCGCGCTCGGTGTGGACATCGCCATATTCACGGGCCTTACCGCCGCCGGTACCAAGGCGCGATGGGCAGGCGTGATCGGCTATGCGGTCGGGCTCGTGCTCCACTACATCCTGTCGTCGCGCTATGTTTTCGACACGACTGGGTCGACGAAATCGACGCTCCGCAGATTCGGCGAGTTCGTCGTCTCGGGTCTCGTCGGGATCGCGATTACGTGGACGATCATCGCAATCGCCGTCGACGTCATGCACCTGCCGCCGATGGTTGGAAAGATCGCTGCGGTCGGCGTCGCGTTCATCGTCGTCTTCCTCCTGCGGCGCGGCATCGTGTTCGCCGATGGACGGTTGTCGCGCCCCACCGGCGCCTGACCATCAAACAAGAAATCCGTCGAGCCAGCGCATGACCTCTGCCGGGGCTTCCTCAGCGAGATAGTGCCCGCTCGCAACCGGACCTCCAACCACCGGCGCGGACGCGTATTGTCGCCAGAGTGCGAGCGGTTCGTACCACGCGCCGATCCGGCCCTTGTCGCCCCAGAGGACGAGCAGCGGGCATTCGATCTTCCGGCCGGACATGCGGCTCTCGCGGTCGTGCACAAGGTCGATCGTGGTCGCGGCACGGTAATCTTCGCACATGCCGCGGATCATTTCGGGATCGCGCACGAACTTCATGTAGTCAGCGAGTGCGTCGGCATCGAAAAAGCCGTCGTCCTTGGGCTCTCGCGATGTGTGAGCGCGGAACCATGCATCCGGCGCCGCCGAGATGATGTTTTCGGGAAACGGATGCGGCTGCGCCAGCCAGAACCAGTGATAGTAGCCGAGCCCGAACTCCATATTCGCGCGCTCGAAGTGTTCGATCGTCGGCACGATGTCGAGCAGCGCCAGGCGCTCGACGCGCGCGGCATGGTCGATCGCGAGGCGATGCGCCACGCGCGCACCGCGATCATGGGCCACGACCTGGAACCGTGCAAAGCCGAGCCCGTGCATCAGCTCGACCATGTCGCGAGCCATCTCACGCTTGGCATACGCCGCGCTGCCCGGAACCGACGGTGGCTTGAATGAACCACCGTAGCCGCGCAGATCCGGAGCGATCACGGTGTAGCGACGCGCCAGCAGCGGTGCCACGCGGTGCCACATTGCGTGCGTCTGCGGGTTACCGTGCAGGAGCAGGAGTGGCGGACCGGAGCCGCCGATGCGCACGCGCAGCGCGCCATCGGAAACAGTGCGCATGTCGAGCCGGAAGCCGTCGAAGAAGGCCATGCGTCGCACCTCTCAGTAGGTCAGTGTCGCCTTGATGGCGCGCAGTTCGTCGCTCGGGTCGGAGAAGCTCTCGTAGAACTGGCCGGCCTGGCCGTACCAGTAGCGGCTGTTGGCGGCGTCGCCCTCGATCTTGTGAAGGACAGCGTGGATCCAGCAGGAGGTGCGATCGTCCTCGTCGCGCTGGACGATCGCGTGGGCTGCGTCCCATTTTCCGGCCAGCGCCAGGTCGCAAGCCTCGGCAAGCAGTGCTCTATCCACTGTCATGGCGTTCATCCCGTTCGGACCGGCCGCAACGACCCGGCCTCGTTTCTGTCGGTATCCGGGCTCGGATTCGGCCAGGATCGTGCGACTTTCGGTTAATCTGTGGGGCGATTGCGGCATCCGCGCCCTTCCCGCCCCCTTTCGGCTCGGATAAAAGCCGCGCCAGACAGCCACCACAAGGAGTTCCCGCACATGACAGCCATCGTCGATATCGTCGGCCGCCAGATCCTCGACAGCCGCGGCAATCCGACCGTCGAAGTGGACGTCATTCTCGAAGACGGCTCCCAGGGCCGCGCCGCCGTGCCGTCGGGCGCGTCAACGGGTGCGCACGAGGCGGTCGAGCTGCGTGACGGGGACAAGAAGACTTATCTCGGCAAGGGCGTGCTCAAGGCGGTCGCCGCCGTCAACGGTGAGATCGCAGACGCGCTGCGCGGGATGGAGGCGGAGGAACAGCGCCGCATCGACGCAGCACTACTTTCGCTCGACGGCACGAAAAACAAGTCACGCGTCGGCGCCAACGCCATTCTCGGTGTCTCGCTCGCGGTCGCCAAGGCGGCATCTGATGCATCGGGCCTCGCCCTCTTCCGCTATGTCGGCGGCACAAGCGCACACGTCCTGCCAGTCCCGATGATGAACATCATCAACGGCGGCGCGCATGCCGACAACCCGATCGACATCCAGGAATTCATGATCATGCCGGTGGGTGCGGCGAGCTGCGCCGACAGCATCCGCATCGGCGCTGAAGTCTTCCACACGCTCAAGAAAAACCTGAGCGAGGCGGGCCACAACACCAACGTCGGCGACGAAGGCGGCTTCGCGCCCAACCTCAAGAGCGCCGACGAAGCCCTCGGCTTCATCATGAAATCTATCGAGAAGGCCGGCTACAAGCCGGGGTCCGACGTCATGCTCGCGCTCGATTGCGCCTCGACCGAGTTCTTCAAGGGTGGCAAATACGAGCTCGAGGGCGAAGGCAAGTCGCTCGACAGCGCCGGCATGGTCAAATACCTCGAAGCACTCGTTTCGAAGTATCCGATCATCTCGATCGAAGACGGCATGGCGGAAGACGACTGGGCGGGCTGGAAGATGCTCACGGACGCGATCGGCAAGAAGTGCCAGCTCGTCGGCGACGATCTCTTCGTCACCAACACCGAGCGGCTTTCGGACGGCATCAAGAAGGGCGTCGCCAACTCGATCCTGGTCAAGGTGAACCAGATCGGATCGCTCACCGAGACGCTCGACGCGGTCAACATGGCGCATTCGGCACGCTATACGGCCGTCATGTCGCACCGCTCGGGCGAGACGGAGGATTCGACGATTGCCGACCTCGCGGTCGCGACCAACTGCGGGCAGATCAAGACAGGTTCGCTCAGCCGTTCGGACCGGCTCGCCAAGTACAACCAGCTCATCCGCATCGAGGAAGAGCTCGGGGATACGGCCCGCTTCGCCGGCAAGGGCATCCTGAAGTCGGCGTGACGGACACTGACACTGAATTGAGGTGTGGCGCTCGGCGACGTTCGGGCGCCACATTTTTTACTGCTGGATTTTACTGCTGGACGATATCGCGACCGCGCGTGACGTCGATGGCGACCTGTAGCGCCTCGCCAGCGCCACCCACCTGGGCACCACGCAACGGCGCGGCCTCGTTGGCGTCGGCGCCAATGGCAACGCGGATATAGCGATCGGTCACACAATGGCCCTGCGCGGGATCGAAGCCGATCCATCCAAGCCCCTTCAGATGCGCTTCCGCCCAGGCATGTCCGGCTTCCTGGTCGGTCCTGTCCGTGCGCAGGTAGTAGCCACTGACATAGCGCGCCGGCACGCCGAGCGACCTGGCGGCGGCGATGAACACCTGGGCGAAATCCTGGCAGACGCCGTGCCCGCCCTCGAATGCGTCGGCGGCGCGCGTCGCGGCATGGGTGGCGTCGGTATCGAACCGGAGGCTCGTGTGGATCTCCGCATTGATGCGATGAAGGGCTGCCAGCATGTCGCCGCCCTCGGCTGCGCGCGCGTTCCGGGCGAAGGCGCGGATGGCCGGTGACGGCTGCGTCAGGCTGGTGTCGCGGAGGAACAGGCCTTCCGGCTGTCGTTCGAGGGTTCCGCGCACGAATCCGCCGCAATCCGTCGTGTCGACCTCTCCCTCGATGGTCACGACGACGCGCTCGATCGGACCTTCGATCGAGACCATGTGCATGCGGTTCCCGTAGGCATCCTCGCTCTTTTCGAGGCGAGAGTCGGCGTCGATCTCGACCCGCCAGGTGCGCACGAACTGGTTCTCGCACGACCTCGGCGTCAGACGGATCATCTGCAGGGCGCCGCGTGCCGGGGCCGCATAGGTGTAAGTCGTTTCGTGTCGAACCTTGATGCGCATGCCGGGGTCCGATCAGCTCAGATACTGCTGCGAGATCGCCGCGCCGAGCGCATTGTTCTCCTTGATGAAGCCGTCGAGGAACTCATGCAGGCCCGACTGGAAGACGGTGTCTATGTCACCCATCGACAGGCGCGACAACGTCGTGCGGCCGATCCGCTGGGCGGGGCCCTGACGACCGTAGGCGTCGGCGATCTGGTCGAGATATTCGTTGATGGCCTTGTAGCAGGAGACGAGCGAGCGTGGCTGCTCGGGCCGGAAGATCAGGAGATCGGCGACGAGCCAGGGCTGAACGCTCTTCCTGTAGACCCAATGAAACGACGTCAGCGCGTTCACGGATCTCAGTATCGCTGCCCACTGGAAGTAATCGAGGCTGCCGCCGACGGGCGCCTTTTCGGGCAGCAGGATGTGATACTTCACGTCCAGAAGGCGCGCCATGTTGTCGGAGCGCTCGATGAATGTCCCGAGGCGCTGGAACCAGTAATGGTCCGTTCGCAGCATCGTGCGATAGGCGGCGCCATCGAAGCGAAGTGACAACTGCTTCACCTGCGCCAGGAATGCCGCCAGTTCAGACGGCGTCATGTCGTCGACCCTGACGCGACGCATCTCGTTCCAGCCGTCGTTGATGATCTCCCACATCTCCGTGGTGATGGTGGTGCGGACGGCGCGTGCATTGGTGCGCGCGGTTTCGATGCAGGCGATGATCGAGTTCGGATTGCCGTCGGTGCCGACGAGGAAGCGGATCACGTTCTCGCGGGTGGCTTCCGGATAGGAGCGATCGAATACCTCCTTGCACGACGCCGTCGCGATCGCGCTCTCCCATTCGTTGGAGGCGCCGGCATAGGCGGAGGGAAGCTGCGAAAGGCGCTGCGCGACATCGAGAATGCGCGCGAGGTTCTCGGCGCGTTCGGTGTATCGCGAGAGCCAGTAGAGGCTATCGGCCATCCTGGACAGCATCGGTCAGTCCTCCACCACCCAGGTATCCTTGGTGCCGCCGCCCTGCGATGAATTCACGACGAGCGAGCCCTCTTTCAGGGCGACGCGTGTCAGGCCGCCCGGTATGCAGCGCACCTTGTCGGCACCTGAGAGAACGTAGGGGCGAAGGTCGACGTGGCGGGGCGCGACGCCGCTTTCGACGAAGCACGGGACGGTCGACAGCGCCAGTGTCGGCTGGGCGATGAAGGCATCGGGGCGGGCGCGGAGCTTGTCGGCGAAGACATCGCGTTCGGCCTTGGTGGCGTGCGGGCCGACGAGCATACCGTAGCCGCCGGAGCCGGACACTTCCTTGATGACGAGCTTGTCGAGATTGGCGAGCGTGTATCTGAGCGCCTCGGGCTCGCGGCAGCGGTGCGTCGGCACATTCTTCAAAAGCGGCTCCTCACCGAGGTAGAATTTCAGGATCTCCGGCATATAGCTGTAGATCGCCTTGTCGTCGGACACGCCGGTGCCGATGGCGTTCGAGATCGTGACGTTGCCTGCCTTGTAGGCGGAAACAATGCCGGGGACGCCGAGCATGCTGTCGGGATTGAAGACGAGCGGGTCGAGAAATTCGTCGTCGATGCGGCGATAGATGACGTCGACGCGGCGGGGGCCTTCGGTCGTGCGCATGTAGACGATGGCGTTGCGCACGAAGAGGTCGCGTCCCTCGACGAGCTCGACGCCCATCTTGTCGGCGAGGAAGGAGTGCTCGTAGTAGGCGGAGTTGTAGGGACCGGGCGTAAGCAGTACGACCGTCGGCTCTCGGGATGCGGTGCGCGGGGCGACGGAACGGAGCGTTTCGAGGAGCGCGTCCGGATAGTTGTCGACCGGGGAGACACGATACTGGCCGAACAATTCGGGCAGGAGCCGCATCATCGCTTCGCGGTTTTCCAGCATGTACGACACGCCCGAAGGGGTGCGGGCATTGTCTTCGAGAACGTAGAAGGTCTCGGCATCCACGCGGACTATGTCGATGCCGGCAATCTGGACGTAGGATTTGGCCGGCGGCACGAAGTTGACCATTTCGGGCTGGAAGGCCGGGTTCTGCAGAATGAGTTCTTCCGGAACGATGCCTGCGGCAACGATCTCACGGGCGCCGTAGACGTCGGCGATGAAGGCGTTCAGCGCCTTGACGCGTTGCTCGAGGCCACGCGCGAGAAATGCCCATTCAGCGGACGTCAGCAGTCGCGGAATGATGTCGAACGGAATGAGACGCTCGGTGCCCTGCGCATCGCCGTAGACATTGAAAGTGATACCGATGCGTCGGAAGAAGTGTTCCGCCTCGCCCTTGCGGTCGGCGATGACTTCGGACGGGGTCTTTTTCAGCCAGTCATCGACCCGGGAATAGACCTGACGGGTTTTGCCGTCAGTGCCCTGCATTTCATTGAAAACCGTCGCCATCCATTGACCCGTGTACCAGCGCCCGTCTCATGCGCATTTTTGCATCATGAGGTGAACACCCTAATCGGGTCAACGTTGGTTTGGATGTTTTTTGGGCGCCAGCCGCCTAAGCAGCGAGCACGGTCCGGGCCCGTTCGAGCCAGCCCTTGATCTTCTCGATGTCAGGGGCGGCGCCGTCGCGCAGCAACCGGCGCCCTTCGGCGGACAGGGCGAAGTTAAGGACATCGGCAGCGAGCGTGTCGGGATCAGCGTCGGCGAGCGTGCGCGCGTCCCGGTATCCGGCGCCGACGAGGAGTTGGGTATGCGTGTCCCGGAGGCCGGGAATCTCCGTGGCGAGGCGTGTCTGCGCCTGCCAGTCGGCGACGGTCGTGGTCCCGATCCAGCGTGTCTGGAGCGCGGCAGCGAGCGCACCTGCGTCGGCGGCGAGCAGATCGGAAACGGTGCGGATACCGACCGCGTAAAGACGCTCGGCTGTCTTCGGCCCGATGGAGGGCGCGTCGACGACATCGGCATCGAGAGCGAGTGTTCGCTCTGCGGACCCGGTGCGGACGGGCTGTTCTGGAGGCATTGTCTCGGACGATGTCGTCACCGGTTCGGCTGCCGGGGGGGCAATCTGTGCCGGCGGTGCGCCGGTGGGTGTGAAGGACGGTACGGATGTCGACGGCTCCCTGCCGTCCCGCTCGCTCGCAGGGGCGCGCGCCGGCGACGTTTGCGCGGTCGCACGGGTGGGGCGTTCCGGGGCGGGTTCGATCGCGGTTTCGCGTGTCGCAGCTTTCGATGGTGTGATCGTCGATGAACCCGCGTCCGGTGCAACGGGTTCGACATGCGCACCCTTGAATACCGTCGCGATATCGACGAGCTGCCTTTTTGACACGACTTCCGCGGCATAGACGTCGCGGATGGCGCGATCATCTTCCGGCAGTGTCGCCTCGACCGTACCCGTCGCCTTCAGCTCGTCGTACATGGCGGCCACGAGCTTGCGTTCGGCGGCGTTCTCCATCTTCTTCAGGAGCTGGTTTTTGGGAATGCGGATCGCAGCGAGCAGCATTTCGGCCGTCACCGAGACCTGGGGCGGGGCGACGCCAGCCTCCTCAAAGGCCTTGTGGAAGACGACAGCAATTGTCTCTGCTGCGTAGTGCACGAGTTCCGCCATGATGCGGCGGGCGACCGGATCGAGGCCCGCAGGCGGGTCAACGACGCCGCGGTTGACGTCGTAGTGGGCGATCAGCTTTTCGTAATGGCCGTTCGACTTGTCGGCGCCGCGGCCCACCAGAATGGTCAGCCAGTTCGGATCGGCATCGACGGTGATGCCCAGTGTGCCGTATGCCGACTCGCCCTCCGCGCGCAGGTCGTCATACGCGCGGTTGATGCTCCATTCGCAGGCACGATGGATGGCATTTTCCGCCTCCGATTGCGCGGTGTGAAAGGGATGGATGGGATCGGCGACGTAATGGCTCAGGACGCCGGCGGCATAGATGGCTTTTTCCCAGTTGCCGGCGCGCAGTTCGGAGACGAACGTGTCGTACCACTGGCGGCAGGCGAGCGGCGCGCCGCCCCAGTATCCGTCGCGCGGGTGAAGAACGTGATTCTTGAAATCCTTGAAGACGTCGTCGGGGACCTTGGCGGCGGGGACGAAGACGGCGGCATGCTTCAGGAACACGCGGCGCCAGGCGTCGGCATCAGGGCCGCGCAGGCGGCGGACGGCGTCAAGCGCCAGCTTGTGATGCGACCCGCGCGCATGTCCGGCATAAACCAGCGAAAACATCAAAGACATGGGACCGCTCCTTCACCCTCGGGCGAACTAGACCGTGAGTCGGCATCGGGCTCCATCGCTCCGTCCACAGCAATCTCCGGGGTTGCCCATGCTCTGGCACCCTGCAGGTGTTACTGGGGAGATATCGCGCCCCGTCGGCGCGGCCGGTTGCCCTACCTCCCGGAATCACGGCACGGGCTTCCGGTTGGAAGTCCGGGAGGAAAACAGACATGGCGTTCTATCTCGCTGTCGCCAATCGCAAGGGCGGCGTCGGCAAGTCCACATTATCCGTCATGCTCGCCCAGGCGTTCGCCGTCTGGGGCAACAAGCGCGTGCTCGTGCTCGACCTCGACAGTCAGTGCAATGCCTCTCTGATTTTGATCGGCGGGCAGGGCTGGAGCGAGGCGCGGCGCGCACAGAAGACGATCGCGGACTACTTCTACGATCTGTTCGACGGCATCCCGGCCAAGCCGCGCGACTATCTGATCGCCAATGTCGGCGACGTCGTCGACGACGCCGGCCGTCCGGCGCGCATCAACCTGCTGCCGGGGTCGCTGCTGCTCGAGGACATCCAGGGCGAACTTTTTCTCAAGCAATCGCGCGAGAGCAACAATCCCGATGTGGTGGCGAGCCGCGTCAGGGGGCGGATCGAGACACTCCTGAAGCGCTTTGGCGCCAGCTACGACCTCGTCATTCTCGACTGTGCGCCGGGACTGTCGCTCGCGGCTCTCGCCGCGCTGACGGCGGCCGACAAGGTGCTGGTGCCGTTCCGCCCGGACTATGTCTCGCAGCTCGCGGTCGATCGGATCGCGCTGCTCATCGAGAACAAGGGGCACCTCGACGCGTTGGCGGAAATCCCGTTCGACGACCGCCGCTACGTCACGATCGCGAACGGTGTGCGCGGGCACGGCAAGGATCGCGTGCTGATCGAGGATATCAGTGCGTTTCATCCTATGCTCACGACGGAGATGCCGTACCGGGATGCAATCGCGAACGCGTTCGACTGGGAATCCTTGCCGAAACGCATGGGTGAGAAATATGGTGACGGGACGGCGGATCTCGAGCGGCTGTTCAGGGAGCTGCTTCCAGTGATCGATGCGCGGCAGGACCGCGAGAGCGATCAGAGGGCGGCGAGCTGAAATGCGAAGCGGGGAGACGGTTTGATGGGACGGACGACGAAACAACTATCCGGCGGTGGCAAGGACAAGTTCCTGCGGGCGCTGGTTGCGGCTGAGACCGACCTCGGGTCGGAGCCGGCGGCGCGGCTCGTTGTGCGCCTCAGCGACGCGATCACCGACATCCGCGTGAAGCGCGAGGTGTGGGACGATCTCGGCAAGGACCAAAGGCTCACGAAGGGGCTCAAGGG
>DAOMWV010000051.1:0-15652 GCA_035436725.1 Hyphomicrobiaceae bacterium | reverse complement strand
CTTCGCCCTGGCGCCGTTCGCTTGGTCGCCTGTCGTAATCGTCGTCGTTCGTCTCGACGAAGTCCACGTTGGACGCTGTCTCGCTCGGGGGTTCGTTGTCGTCGTCCTCGAAGCCCCAGTCCATGTTCACGGCCGGACGCACAGGAGCCCGGCGGACGGGCGGTGGTGCCGAACTACGCTCGATTGCGTAATTTGCGCCATGCATGCGTTCGCTCGCCTGCACAGCAACGGCGACACCGAACCGATCCTCGATTTCCGAAATGAACTGCCGCTTGTTGTTGAGGATGTAGAGGGCGACCTGCGCCGTTGTCAGCACCGTGACCGACGAGCGCGGATCCTTGTTGAGATGGTCTTCGAGGCCCCTGAGCACGGCGAGTGCAACGCTCTCGGTGGATCGGATCATGCCTGTTCCCAGGCAATGCGGGCACTGCGAGGTCGAGCCTTCGAGCATGCCTGTACGCATGCGCTGGCGCGACATCTCGAGAAGCCCGAAATGCGAGATCCGCCCGACCTGGATACGGGCACGATCGAACCGCAGGGCATCCTTGAGACGACGCTCGACGGCGCGATTGTTGCGCTTCTCCTCCATGTCGATGAAGTCGACGACAATGAGGCCCGCGAGGTCCCGAAGCTTGAGTTGCCGCGCGATTTCGTCGGCAGCTTCGAGATTGGTGTTGAGGGCTGTCTCTTCGATCGAATACTCGCGCGTCGATTTGCCGGAGTTGACGTCGATGGCGACGAGCGCCTCGGTCTGGTTGATGACGATGTATCCGCCCGACCGAAGCGTTACCTGCGGACTGAAGAAGGCGTTGAGCTGCCGCTCGATCTGATAGCGCGCGAAGAGTGCTTCCGGCGCGGTATGCCGGATGACGTTTTTCGCATGGCTCGGCATCAGCATCCGCATGAAGTCGACCGCCTCGGCATACGCGTGTTCGCCGGCGACGACGATTTCGTCGATCTCCTTCGAATAGAGATCGCGGATCGACCGCTTGATGAGGTTGCCTTCCTCGTAGACGAGGCTCGGTGCCGTCGAATTGAGCGTGAGCTCACGGACGCTTTCCCAGAGGCGCAGCAGGTACTCGTAGTCGCGCTTGATTTCCTGGTTGGTCCGCGCCGCACCCGCCGTGCGGATGATAAGACCCATGCCCTCCGGCACGTCGAGTTCCTGCGCGATCGACTTGAGGCGCTTGCGGTCGACGGCGTTGGTGATCTTGCGCGAGATGCCGCCGCCACGGCCCGTGTTGGGCATCAGCACGGTGTACCGGCCGGCGAGCGAAAGGTAGGTCGTCAGCGCAGCGCCTTTGTTGCCTCGCTCCTCCTTCACCACCTGTACGAGGATGACCTGCCGGCGCTTGATCACTTCCTGGATCTTGTACGTACGGCGGCGCGGGCGGCGTGGCCGCTCCTGCACTTCCTCGACGACGTCGTCCTCGTTGTCCTCGACCGCCCCGGCTCCGATGACTTCCGGTGCTTCGCCGACATCGGCCACTTCCTCGATGTGGTCACCGGACGGCCGGTCGTCGTCGACCGTCGCATCTTCGAGCCCGCCGCCGAGTGACGGCGCGCTGTCCTGGCTCTCCGCAATTGGCTCTGCTGCCGCCTCTTCCGTGGCCGGTGGCGGCAGTTCGATCAGAACCGGATCGTCGCGGCGAACGTCGAGGGCGGCCGAGCGCGTTTCCTCGTCATAGGAAGCACCGCCATCACCGTTGAGCGATGCGGCACCCTCTGCGGCGACCGGTTCGATGCCGTTGTCCCCGTCGAGATCGCCGTTGTCACTGTCGTTGTCGTGGTCACGGGGCTGATCGGCGTGGCGCTGGCGACCGGCCCGACGCTCGGCTCGCGCATCGGCCTCCGCATCGGCTTCAGCTTCCGCCCGAGCTTCTTCTTCGAGCAGCGCTTGCTTGTCGGCCATCGGGATCTGGTAATAGTCCGGATGGATTTCGTTGAATGCGAGAAAGCCGTGCCGGTTGCCGCCGTATTCGACGAAGGCCGCTTGCAGCGACGGTTCGACCCGCGTCACCTTGGCGAGGTAGATGTTACCTCTGAGCTGTGCGCGGGCTGCGGATTCGAAGTCGAATTCTTCTACGCGGCCGTTCCTGAGAACCACGACCCGGGTCTCTTCCGGGTGCGTGGCGTCGATGAGCATCTTGTTGGCTTTGGTGTCCATGAAACGGGAATCCCCGGTTCCCCCGGTTCGCCGCCGCCGACCGTATCGTGGTCCGGAAAACCGGGCACACGTGGCACTGTGCGTGACGAACTGGAACCGTAAGTGAGGTCGTGAGTTGAAGCCCGCGAAGGGGCGGCCGGACGGAGAGCCGGCGCGCCGGAGTCGAACCTCGATGTGTCCCCGGTCACGAACGGCCGCGCGACCACCCGGACTACGGGCGCCTCTGCGGCTTGGTTTGTCGACAGGAACTGCATCTCGGTCGAAGCACCCTCTGGACTTCGGTGAACAATGAGCCGGCTCTCGTGGGTCTTGCGACCGGAGGTCCCGCCCGCCGCGGCAAGTATTGAGGCCGACGGCAATCTCAGCGGACGAGAAACGGCCCGCACGTTGTTGACCTTGGCCGTCGCCTTTGAAAATGCGGCTCGGGCTTCGGAATTGGAAACAGGCCGGATAGACGCTATCGGCCGACCGCATCGGGCAATGACGGGGTGGGTCGCGGCCTTGACACACCCCGGGCGCCGCGCCCGGAGCACAAGACGACACGATGGTCGCTGGCTCGGCACCGCGGCGCCGGTGAATTGGGCAAAGTCCTCGTCGTGGATGCAACGTTGCCGAAAAGAAAGCACCGCTGCAGGTCGGTCACAATCTCACGAAACAACCCTGCATCCTGCCTTTGGAGGCGGCGACAAAGGGTCCGGGAGCGTGACTCTCCAACACAAATCAGACTAGAAAGAGTGTAGAGCTTAACCGTCGTCGACGCAACAAGTTCTAAGGCGTAGGCGTGTCCGGAATAGGTTGCGCACGATCGTTCATGGAGCCCGTATGACATGCGACGAGCCGCGCTTCGCCCACTTCCGCATGGCGAAGTAAACAATTGAATGTTTGGGAAAATTTTCGGTTAACGGCGTCGCCGTCCCAGTTCGGCAGGTGGCGCTGCGCACTCACGTTCGCCTTCGCATTCACCGCAGCTGTGCTGGGATTTGGCGCGGACGCACTGGCGCAGACCGAGATCCCGAAGACCCGCCGTGTCGTCTCCCCCGCGGAAGTTACGATCGAAAAGCCGGCGACGAAAACCGATGCAGACAGTGGCCCGGCGGTCAAATCCGATCCGGATCGGGAGAACCGGCCACCGGTCCACCGCGAGCAAAAGTCGGTCGTAACCGGACTTTTCGTGTCCGCCTCGGGTGGCACGACGACGGTTACCCTGAGTTCGACCGCAGCCTTCCAGCCGACGGTATTCACCCTCGCCAACCCCTATCGCGTCATCGTTGATCTCCCGAATGTCGACTTCCAGCTTCCGGCCAGCGTCGCACGTCAGGTGGCCGGGCAGGTCAAGGCTGTGCGTTTCGGTCTGATGGCTCCGGGTCGCGCGCGTCTCGTCATGGATGTCGACAGACCGGTGCGTGTAACTGCAACATTGAGTCCTGTGGCTCAGGGGTCATCCGTCGTCCGTTACACGCTGGCTTTGGTTCCGACCACACCCGAAGCCTTCGCCGCGCAGTCCCGGTCGGAACCGGCCGAGACAGCACCAGTTCCCGAAGCGTCGAGATCCGCTGCCGAGCGCGCTCCAGGCAAGCCCGTCGTCATGATCGATCCCGGGCATGGCGGCGTCGATGGCGGCGCCAGCGGTCCGGGCTCCGAACAGGAAAAGGACATCGTACTGGCGGTGGCGCTCGAGTTGCGCAACCGTTTGCAGGCGGCCGGCCGTTACGATGTCCGCATGACCCGGACGGACGACAGGTTTGTATCGCTAGATCAAAGAGTTGAGATGTCTGCGAAAGTTGGCGCCGATCTCTTCGTCTCGATCCATGCCGATGCCGTGCCCGACGGGGTTCTCGCCGATGCAGTTCACGGGGCGACAGTGTACACGCTGTCGGAACAAGCCTCGAGTTTTGCCGCTCAGCGCCTTGCGGACAAGGAGAACGCTGCCGACGCCAATGCCGGCGTGTCACTCGTGAGCGCCGGCAACGAGCAGATCGATTCGATCCTCAGCGACCTCGTGGCACGGGAGACGAAGAATTTTTCTCTTAGATTCCGGTCGCTTCTGACTTCGCGATTGGCCGCGCAGAGGCTCGTCTCTCGCGAACCGGCCCGATCTGCGGCGTTTCGCGTGCTGCGCCAGCCCCAGACACCGTCAGTCCTGGTGGAACTCGGTTTCATGACGAACCCCGAAGAAGTTCGCCAGATGCAGAGTTCGGCGTGGAGGCAGCAGGTCGCGCGCGCACTCGCGTCGGCAGTCGACGCATACTTCTCCGAAACGAAAGCCCGCTGAAGATGGCGGGGTCGCCGGAACTGCATCGCTGGCGGCCAAGTCCCGCCGCATTGTTGAGGGAATAGGCATGTAACGACGCGTCCGGACGACCATTCCGGTTGCCGTAGGGCGCCCGCTCACCTAAAGATGGCACAACATGTTTCGACACGGTGACACTCCCACGGGCACCACCCGCGATCGCAACTGGCACCGGCGTGAAAGTGTTTGCCGAAATGCGGCCAATTCTTTCGGCGCCACAATCTGTTAAAGAGTGGTCGCAAAGCCATCCGGGCCGCTTGCCATTGTCCGCTTGCTCGGTCATTCGATGTGCAAGGGGCGAGCGAAATACCGAACTGACGGAAATGTAAGAAACTGATGCGAGCGCCGACGATCCTGCCGCCAGAGCCGCCCCGGAAGCCGAAACGGCGCCCGAGCCTGCTGCTGCGCTTTCTCGGGTTCGCCTTCGCGACCGGGATCATCGTCTTTCTCGCCGGTTCCGCCATCGTCGGCTACCTGCTCTGGAGCGTCTCGCGAGACCTGCCCGATTACGACAGTCTCGCCAAGTACGAGCCGCCGGTCATGACGCGCATCCACGCGCACGACGGCTCGATGATGGCCGAATACGCCCGCGAACGCCGCATCTTCGTCCCGATCAACGCCATCCCGAAGCGCGTGATTTCGGCATACCTGTCTGCCGAGGACAAACGCTTCTTCGAGCACGGTGGCCTTGACTTTCACGGCATCGGCCGCGCCGGCTACAAGTTTATTGTCGGCCTCATCCAGCGCTCCGACCGCCGGACCGAAGGTGCCTCGACGATCACCCAACAGGTCGCAAAGAACTTCCTGCTCTCCTCCGATCGGACCCTGCAGCGCAAGCTGAAGGAAGCCATTCTCGCCATCAGGATCGAGAAGGCCTACCCGAAGGAGAAGATTCTCGAGCTCTATCTCAACGAGATTTATCTGGGTCTCGGCGCTTACGGCGTGGCCGGCGCCGCGCTGACCTATTTCGGCAAGGAACTCGACCAGCTCGAAATCGAGGAGGTCGCCTACCTCGCAGCGCTTCCGAAGGCACCCAACAATTACAATCCGTTCCGCCACAAACAGCGTGCACTCGACCGTCGCAACTGGATCATCGGCGAAATGGCGAGCAACGGCTTCATCACCGCCGAGGAAGCAAAAGCCGCGCGCGCCAAGGATCTCGTGGTGAACCTTCGCCCCCTCGGAACCCAGATCTACGCCGCCGACTATTTCGCCGAAGAGGTCCGCCGCACGCTCGTCGCGATGTACGGCGAAGACGGACTTTACGGCAAGGCGGATCGCACGGGTGCTGGCGACGGCCGTGTGAATGGCGGCCTTTCCGTACGCACCACGCTCGACCCTCAACTCCAGCGCGCGGCCCGCCGCGCACTCATCGACGGGCTCGTTTCGTTCGATCGCGACAAGGGCTGGCGCGGACCCGTCCAGAAAATCGACCCGGCCGGTGATTGGGGCATCGCACTTGGTGCGATCGAAGTGCCGAGCGACATTGTCCCCTGGCGGCTCGGTGTCGTCATCGGCGTCGAGGCGCGGAAGGCGACGATCGGCCTAAGGCCGTCACGCCAGCCGGACGGCAAACTCGTCCCCGATCGCGAAGCCGTCGAAATCCCGTATGATGAAATCAAGTGGGCCAACAAGAAGCCGTCCCGCACTCCGGGCGTCGGTGACGTCCTGTCGATTGGTGATGTGATCTGGGTCGCACCGAAGGACCCGAACAACATCCAGGGCGTCTGGAGCCTGATGCAGATACCGGAAGTCGGTGGTGGCCTCGTCGCCATGGATCCCCACACCGGACGCGTGCATGCCGTCGTCGGTGGATTTTCGTTCGCAGCGAGCCAGTTCGACCGGGCATTGCAGGCGCGCCGTCAGCCCGGCTCATCGTACAAGCCGCTCGTCTACGCCGCAGCTCTCGACAACGGCTACAAGCCGACCTCGATCGTTCTCGACGCGCCCTATTGCAAGGAGCAGCGCAACGGAGAGGAGTGGTGTCCTAAGAACTACGAAGGCGACAAGTCCTATGGTCCCCAGACCCTGCGGCACGGCATAGAAAAATCGCGCAACCAGATGACCGTTCGCCTCGCCGACGATCTCGGTATGCCGATCATCGTCGAGTATTCCAGGCGCTTCGGCGTCTACGACGATCTTCTGCCGGTCTTGTCGATGTCCCTCGGCGCCGGCGAGACGACACTGCTGCGCATGGTCGGCGCGTACGCGGCGTTCGCCAATGGTGGCAAACAGGTCCGGCCGACCCTGATCGACCGCATCCAGGATCGGTGGGGCCGCACCGTCTGGCGGCACGACGCGCGCGAGTGCGTCGGCTGCAAGGCCGAAACGCCGTCCGAAGAACCCGATCTCCCCGACGTGCGCCGTCAGATCATCGACCCGCACACCGCATATCAGATGACCTCGATCATGGAAGGTGTCGTGCAGCGCGGGACCGGAACGCGGATCAAGGAAATCGTCCCTAACCTTCCGGTCGCCGGCAAGACCGGAACCTCGAACGAAGAAAAGGACGCCTGGTTCGTCGGCTACACCAACGATCTCGTCGTTGGCGTTTTCCTTGGCTACGACATGCCCCGCCCCATGGGTCGGGGCCGTACCGGTGGCCAGTTCGCCGCCCCGATCGTCGGCAGTTTCCTGAAGGCCGTGAACGCCGAAAAGAAGGCCGTGCCGTTCCGCCAGCCGCCCGGCATCAAGACCGTGCGCGTGAATTCCAAGACCGGCGTGCGCGCCGGGCCCGACGAGAAAGACACGATGTGGGAGTACTTCAAACCCCACGAAGAGCCCGACGACTCCTATGCCGTTATCGGCGTGACATCAGATGGCGGCTCGGCCTTCATCTCGAGCGAGGAGCAGCGCCAGGGCCAGTCGCGCGTGCTTACCTCGGGCCGTGGCGCGTACTGACCCCTGCGCCGTCCCGTCGGCTGTCTCATGCACCCGGCCCGCATCCTCTCTTGCGGCGTGTTTACAGCGCCGAAGCGAACACGCTATAGCGACCGGCAGAAGAAAGAGGGCCCCGCTGGGCCGTCAAGTGAGGTTACGGATGCGCGCTGAAGCCCAGAAGTTTTCGGACGACATCAAGGAAAGCCTCTCCCTTTTGCGGAGGTATCTTTGACCCGGAAATTGCGCAGAAAAAGCTGGATGAACTGACCAGCCGCACCGAGCGACCGGATTTCTGGAACGATACCCGTGCCGCGCAGAAGATGATGCGCGAGCGCCAAAGTCTGGAAAAGTCGCTGAAGGCCTTCAGGACTTTTGAATCCGACTACGACGACGCCCTCACGCTCATCGAACTCGGTGAAGCCGAAAATGATGCGGCCACCATCTCGGAAGGCGAAGCCGCGCTACAACGGCTCGCAGGTGAAGCCCGTCGCCGCGAGGTCGAGGCGCTGTTGTCTGGCGAAGCCGATGGCATGGACGCCTACCTCGAAGTCCACGCTGGCGCCGGCGGCACTGAAAGTCAGGATTGGGCCCAGATGCTGGCGCGCATGTACACGCGCTGGGCCGAGCGCCGGGGCTTCAAGGTCACCGTGACCGACCTGAGCCCGGGCGAAGAGGCCGGCATCAAGGGCTGTACGCTCGAGATCAAGGGTCCAGACGCCTACGGCTGGCTCAAGACGGAATCGGGCGTGCACCGGCTCGTCCGCATTTCACCCTACGATTCCAATGCACGTCGCCATACGTCCTTCACGTCGGTGCAGGTCTACCCGGTCGTCGACGACAGCATCGACATCGAAATCAATCCGGCCGATCTCGAAATCACCTACACGCGCAGCCAGGGCGCTGGCGGGCAGTCCGTCAATCGGACGGAATCGGCCGTGCGCATGGTCCACAAGCCGACCGGCATCATCATTTTTGCTCAGGAGCAGCGCTCCCAGCACCAGAACAAGGACATTGCCTTCAAGCGCCTGAAAGCGCGTCTCTACGAGATGGAACTGAAAAGACGGGAAGAGAAGGCAGCTGCCGAACAGTCCACGAAGACCGACATCGGCTGGGGCCACCAGATCCGCTCCTACGTTCTCCAGCCCTACCAGATGGTCAAGGACCTGCGCACCGGTACCCAGTCCGGCAACCCCGCAGCCGTCCTCGATGGCGACATCGAGCCGTTCATCGAAAGCGCACTCGCCCAGCGGGTCGGCGGCGGCAATAGTGCGAAGGTCGAGGACATCGATTGACGAGCGACGCCAGGACCCGGCAGAGCAAGTCTGATCGTCCCTTGCTCGGTATCGGGCTGACGCTCGTCGCCATGTTCGCCTTCGCTGTGATGGACGGCCTCGCCAAGGTCGTATCGGCGTCTGTGGCGATCCCGCAGATCCTGCTGATACGTTTTGCTGTCTTCGGCGCAGTCGTCGTGACCCTGATCCGCTGGCAGGGCCAGTCGGTGCGCGCGGTCGCGGTCAGCGCGCGCCCGGGACTTCAGTTCGTGCGCGCGCTGTTGCTGGTCGTCGAATCGGCGACGTTCATGATCGCCTTCCGGATGATGGCACTGGCCGACGTGCATGCCATCGCGGCCGCGTCTCCACTCATCGTCGTTGTCCTTTCAGTACTCGTGTTGGGCGATCGCGTGGGACCGCGCCGCATCGCCGCCGTTCTCGTCGGGTTCCTCGGCGTTCTCATGATTGTCCGCCCCGGGTTCGAGAAGCTCGAGCTTCCGGTCCTCGTCTCGCTGTTCGCAGCCTGCCTCTGGGGCGGCTATCAGATCTTCGTGCGCCTCTGCGGTCGCTTCGATCGCAGCGAGACGACGACGCTGTGGACCGCGCTCGTTGGCCTCGGCGCATCGAGTATCATGGGACCGGCCGTATGGACGTGGCCGACGCCGCTCGAATGGTCGGGGCTCATAGCCATCGCCGTGCTCGGCGCGCTCGCCCATGTAACGATGATCAAGGCGCTCTCTGTAGCCGAGCCGACGATCCTCCAGCCGTACAGCTACACCCTGTTCGTATGGGCCGTCGTCGTCGGCTACATCTTGTTCGGCGATCTCCCCGATCGTTGGACCATGGCTGGTGCGGCAATCATCATAGCGAGCGGACTTTATGTCTGGCATCGCGAACGCCAGCATTGACCGGTGCCGCAGCCCTTCGTCCAAAAGGCTCGATGTCAAAAATCTTGCACGATGGACTTTCAACTCATCTTCAAACATGCTCATATTTGAATAATAGGCGCACCTACCCTGCTTGGCGCGATCGGCGTAAGATCACTGTAATGGCGTCGCCGTCATTGCTGCGTTGCAATAGGAAGCGCCACGGAAAGGCCACCTCAATAGGCCGCCTGCAGGTTGGGTGAAGAACACCAAGGTAGAAGACCAGGGAGGAACAATGCATTGTTTTGGAGGCCGGTTCTTGCTGGCCATGACGATAGTTGTCGCTGGATCGACGGCGCATGTGGCAGCGCAGCAATCGGCGGACGCCGAGCAGGCGGCCGTCGAGCGCGAACTCGAGAAGTATCGTAAAATGATGCGCGACGACCCCTGGTCGAATCCTGCGCTGCTCGACGCCGATCGTGGCGAGGAACTCTGGAAAAAGCCGGCCGGACCGAAGAATGTTTCGCTCGAAAAGTGCGATCTCGGCAAGGGACCGGGCGTCGTCGACGGCGCATTCGCCGAACTTCCGCGCTATTTCGAGGACGCCAAGCGCGTCATGGATGTCGAAACGCGCATACTCTATTGCCGTGAGCAGTTGCAGGGTATCGACCACGCCGAATTCCTGAAGAACCCCCACCCCGGCGGCGGCGCCCGCGTCAAGGACATCGGTGCCATCGCGACCTACGTCGCTTCGAAATCGAACGGCAAGACGTTCGCAGCCAAGCTCGACAAGCCGGAAGAGCGCGCAGCCGTCGAACTCGGCAAGGAACTGTTCAACGCGCGCATGGGGCCGTTCGATTTCTCCTGCACGACCTGCCACGCCGAGAGCGGCAAGCGCATCCGGCTCCAGCCGCTGCCATATCTCTCGAAGCCCGACGAAGCCAAGAAAGTCGTTGGCGAGTGGCCGGCGTATCGCGTGTCGTCCACACACGTCATGACCATGCAGCATCGCGTGCTCGACTGCTTCTGGCAGATGCGCATGCATCGCATCGAATTCGGCTCTGAAGCGTCCAACGCGCTCATCGCCTACATGGTCAAGACCGCACAAGGGGGCGAAATCAACGCTCCCGGCATGAAGCGCTGATGGAGGGCACGACGATGAAAACTTTCTCACTGACCCTCGCCGCTGCCGGTCTGTCTGCCATGCTTGCAGCCGCTATCGCCCCGCTCCACGCTGACGAGGCGAAGGTGGCGGCAGCCCTTAAGGAGGCTTTCAAGCGCGCTCCCGAGGATTGGGCCGGACGTATCCAGCCCGACGAAACGATGAAGACGTGCTCGAAGACCAACAACTCGCCCTCCGCCGAGCAGGCGAAGGCGATCGAAGCGCGCGAAAAGGCGACGATCAAGTATCCAGCGGACGGCAAGTTGCTCGGGGACTGGAAGGAAGGCGAAAAGATTGCGCAGTCCGGTTACGGCATGCGCTTCACCGACTATCCGCCGAGAAATCCGAACGGCGGTAACTGCTACGCGTGCCATCAGATCACCAAGCAGGAAGTCTCCTTCGGCACGATCGGCCCGTCATTGCTCGAATACGGAAAGATCCGCAAGTTCTCCGAAGCTGACACCAAGGCGGCCTACGAGAAGATCTACAACAGCCACGCCTCGTTCCCGTGTTCGTTGATGCCGCGTTTCGGCACCAACGGCGTCCTCGACATCGACGCCGTCAAGCACTTGACAGCGCTGCTCATGAGCCCGGACAGCCCCGTCAACAAGTAAGTTCCAGAACGCGGGCAGGGTCGGCTGAAGCGCCGCTCCTGCCCGCTCTGTGTCCAATCCGGCTTGCGGCACTTTGGAGTTCATGCATGTTGTCCCGTCGCGATTTTGTCCAGGTCGCACTGGCCGCTGGTACGCTCACCGCAACCAGTGGCATTCTCGGCCGTGCCGCAGCCCAGCAGAAGATCACGCAGGCTGACCTCTTGCGCTTCGATGGCGGGGGGCCGCTCACCATCCTGCATATGACCGACTGTCATGGTCAGTTGATGCCGGTCTACTTCCGTGAGCCGTCCGTCAATCTCGGTGTCGGCGAAGTCGAAGGCAAGCCGCCGCACATCTCCGGCAAGGAATTTCTGTCGACGTTCGGCATCGCCCCCGGATCGCATCTCCAGTACACCCTGACCGATCAGGACTTCGAGGCCCTTGCCAGGAACTACGGCAAGATCGGCGGTATGGACCGCATGGCGACGCTGATCAAGGCGATCCGGTCCGAGCGCGGCGCTGACAACACGCTCGTCCTCGACGGCGGCGATACGCTGCACGGCTCATACACGGTCATGAAGACCGCCGGCGACGACATGGCCACGATCATCGATGCGCTCGGCATCGAAGCCACGACCGGTCACTGGGAATTCACCCTCGGCGAAAATCGCGTGACCGAGCTGTTCGGCAATCGCGAGACCGCAGGCAAGGTGAAGGCGGCATTCCTCGCCAACAACATCCGCGACAACGAATTCGAGGAGCCGGTCTTCCACGCCTCGAAAATGTTCGTGAAGGCCGGCATCAAGGTCGCTGTCATCGGCCAGGCCTTCCCCTTCACCCCGATCGCAAACCCCAGATGGATGATGCCGAAATGGTCGTTCGGCATCCGCGAGGACGACGTAAGGAAGGCCGTTGCCAAAGCGCGCGCTGACGGCGCGCGCGTCGTCGTGCTCCTGTCGCACAACGGCTTCGATGTCGACCGCAAGCTCGCCTCCCGCGTCGAAGGCATCGACGTCATCTTGACCGGGCACACTCATGACGCGCTCCCCGTTCCGGTGACGGTCGGCAAGACGCTGCTCATCGCCTCGGGCTCGCACACCAAGTTCCTCTCGCGCCTCGATCTCGCGCCGAAGGGCGATGGGACGATCGACTACAAGTACCAACTCATTCCCGTCCTCGCGGACGCGATCGCGCCCGATCCCGAAATTGCAAAGCTGATCGCGAGCATCCGCGCGCCGCACGAAGCCGTCCTCAAGGAAGAGCTGGCGCGCGCCGAGCAGCTTCTTTACCGCCGCGGCAACTTCAACGGCACGCTCGACGACGTCATCTGCGACGCACTCATCTCCGAGCGGGATGCGGAAATCTCGCTCTCGCCCGGCTTCCGCTGGGGCAACACCATCGTTTCGGGCCAGATGATCACTGCCGAAGACGTGTACAACGCCACCGCGATCAGTTACCCCGCCGCCTACCGCTCGAAGATGTCGGGCGAGATGCTGAAGACCATTCTCGAAGACGTCGCCGACAATCTCTTCAACATCGATCCGTACTACCAGCAGGGCGGCGACATGGTCCGTGTTGGCGGGATGAAGTATCGCATCTCCGTCGACAAGCCGATGGGACAGCGCATCTCGAACATGACGCTTGCGAAGACAGGCACGGCAATCGAGGCATCGAAAGAATACGTCGTCTCGGGCTGGGCGTCGGTCAATCAGGCGACCGAAGGTCCGCCGATCTGGGACGTCGTCTCGGCCTATCTCAGGAAGAAGAAGTCGGTCGCCCCCTCCGGCAACTCCGGCATCGAAATCGTTCGCGGCTGAGCCCGCCGATCCCGACCAGCGAAAAAGGCACCGTTTCCGGTGCCTTTTCTCATAGTGCGACGGTCAACGCCGATCAGGTGTAATCACACCTCGTTCATGAGCATGTTTTCGAGAACCTTCATGCCCTTGACGCCGCCGATCACGATCGCGGCGAATGTGATGAACGAGCCGAGCGCCAGCGTCGATACGCCGGTGATGGATTGCCCGACCGTGCAGCCGAGGGCCATCACGCCACCGACGCCCATCAGGGCCGCGCCGAACAGCGTGCGAACCGTTTCCGACGGCGTCGCGAAGGTCGTCACCTTGAAGCGGCCCATGCTGATCGCGGCGATGAAGGCACCGAGAAGCGCGCCGAGCACGGTCGCCACGCCGAACCCCGGCATCATGCCCGCCGTGAACCGTTGCAGCCATTCGAGCGTGTCGCCGGTCGGTCTCACATAGGTCAGTGAGATCGGCGACGTCGTCCGCTCGGCGAGTTCGTCATAGGCGAGCCCCGTCAACAGCCAACCCGCGACGACCAGCACGCCGACACCGATGCCTGAGAACACGTGCACCGGAGAAGACCGGAATTCCTCACTCTTGAAGCAGTAGATCAGCGCTCCTACCAGCAGGATGGCCGCCACGACGATGCTTCCGGAATGCGCGCCGAGGCCGGAAACCGAACCGAGAATGTCGCCGAGCCCCTGCGATTTCACACCAAGCCCCCCGAGCGGGACCGACGTCAGCTGCTCGATCCAGTTCCGGACAGGACCGATGATCCCACCGATCGCCATGTAGCCGAACATGCCCATGACGATCAGTGTGACGAGAGCCCTGAGATCGCCGCCGCCAACGCGCGCCAGGTTCCGGCTCGCGCAGCCGCCAGCGAACACCATGCCGAAGCCGAACATCAGCCCGCCCACGACGTACCCGAACCAGTTGAACGACGGGGTCAGGTACATGGTCTTGGAGAGCGGGATTGAACCACTGAGCGCCAGTGCTTGCGTTCCCGCGAGCGCGACCGCGGCAGCGAGGATCCACGCCCGGAACCGGCGCCAGTCACCGAAGTTCACGAAATCCGACACCGAACCCATGGTGCAGAAATTGGTTCTGTAGATCAGGTATCCGAACAGCAGACCGATGACGCCACCACCGATGGCCAGCCATAGGCTGGGGTTCGCTTGCAGTACTTCCGCCAGAGCGCTCATTCAGGTTCCTCCCCCGGAACGATGTCGAGCAGCAGTATCGCTGCTTCGGTTCGCACAAAAAATAGCCTCGTACTTGGTTGCAGGTCTAGCAAATATACGAATGTTTGAATAACTTGACGCCAGCGCGTCGCCGCCCCGCACCGCAATGATCTCGATCAATCGACGTCGGTGCGGCGCGGACGGGCGCGTGAATGTGGCAATGCGGTCGCAGTGGCGGCCAGGGGAGGTCGGCGTGCAGGATTTTCTACCCTGGCATGGGTTCTTCGGCGGCGTCCTGATCGGAACGTCCGCGGCACTGTTCCTGCTACTGAGCGGCAGGATCTCCGGCATCTCCGGCATTCTGGAGAACCTGTTGACGCCGCGCGGGCCCGATTTCGGGTGCAGCATCGCATATCTGGTTGGACTTCCGCTCGGCGCGGTCGCCGTCGGCGCTCTCGCGCCGGGCCTCGTCCCGTCCGTGTCGTTGACGGGCACCTGGCCGCTTCTTGTCGTAGCGGGGCTGCTCGTCGGCTTCGGCACACGTATGAGCGGTGGCTGCACGTCGGGCCATGGCGTGTGTGGTCTCCCGCGCTTTTCGACGCGAGGCATCGTCGCGACCGCCGTCTTCATGCTCGTGACTGCGGTCACCGTTTTCATCACCCGGCACGTCGTCTGACTTGAGATCCCTCGCATTCTGGGAGAACGCACACCATGACACTCCTCGTCGCGCTGCTTGCCGGCGTCTTGTTCGGTGCTGGTCTCACCATCGCCCGCATGGTCGATCCCCAAAAGGTACTGAACTTTTTCGATTTCGCGGCTATCCCGGCCGGCACCTGGGATCCCACGCTGATGTTCGTCTTCCTCGGCGCGCTGCCGGTAATGTTCGTTGCCTTCCGCCTGCAGCGGCGCATGGCGAAACCGGCCTTCGACGTGAAGTTTCGCATTCCGGATCGCAGCGACATCGACGCACCCTTGGTGGTCGGCGCGGCCCTGTTCGGGGTGGGATGGGGGCTGGTGGGATTGTGCCCCGGCCCGTCAATCACGGCCCTCGCCCTGGCGGGACCGGCACTGGGAGACGTCGCGACTTTCATCGCGGCGATGCTCGCCGGAATGGGGATCTCGCTGCTCTGGCGGCGCTGGACGTCGATCCCCTCGCGCCACGCGCGCTGACAATCGGATAAGTCAGCTTGCGGCCGCGCGCCGCTCCTTGAGACGAACCTCTGTCGCCGCCACGATCGCCGCGCGCAGCTGGCCGATGTCCGTGAGCGAGCGATCGATGCCGAGATGCTGCGCCGCAGCCAGCGCGATCAGATGCTCTGCTGCGCCGATCTCGGCAACTCTGGCTTCAAGGGCCGCCCGGCCGCCGCGCGTCAGCACTGCAAGCGCACTGAAGGCGAACGGATCGAAAGCTCCCTGTGCCGGCGCGCTCGGTTGCGCCTG
>DAOMWV010000050.1:0-15781 GCA_035436725.1 Hyphomicrobiaceae bacterium | reverse complement strand
CGCAAGCTCGGCGCGAGCGCGCATGCGGCGCTGGTGACGCGCGGGTTCGCGGAACTCAGGCGTTTCGCGCGGGCGGAAGGGGCCGACGAGGCGACGCTGATGGGGTTGTCGGGGCTCGGCGATCTCCTGCTGACATGCGGAAGCCCGCAATCGCGCAACATGAGCCTCGGGCGGGCGCTGGGCCAAGGCCAGACGCTGGCCGAGATCCTGGGCGCGCGGAAATCCGTGTCGGAAGGCGTGGCGACTGTCGAAGCGGTGATGCTGAAGGCGCGTGCGGCGGGCATCGAGATGCCGATTTCGGATGCGGTGGCGCGCATCGTCGCCGGTACGCTCGGTATCGACGGAGCCATCGTCGAGCTACTGGCGCGACCACTCAAGGCCGAGGACTGAATTTTTGCTGCATTGCCGAACGGAGCGGCAGGTTTCGCTGCGGGAAAATGCAATTGATCGCGTGCGCGGTCTTTACATCCCCCAAATTTGAAGGCTCAATCGAAAGTATGAGCGAGCGACCGCCGAGACGACAAGCGGCGGCGAAGGCGCTTTTCGTGTGGTGGGAGACCCTGAATGACCTTCATGTCCAAGTTCAAGTTCGCGTCCGCGGTCGCGGCGGCAATCGCCGTCTCGGCAACGGGTGCCATGGCGCAGAAGACCTTGCGCTTCGTGCCACATGCCGATCTGAAGATCCTCGATCCGATCTGGACGACGGCGTACATGAGCCGCAACCACGGCTACATGATCTACGACACGCTCTTCGCAATGGATGCCGACGGCAACATCAAGCTGCAGATGCTCGGCAAGCACGACGTCTCGGCCGATCAGCTCACGCACACGATGACGCTGCGTGACGGGCTCGAGTGGCACGATGGCCAGCCGGTGACGGCGGAAGACTGCGTCGCCTCGATCAAGCGCTGGGCGGCTAAGGATTCGATGGGTCAGAAGATGATGACCTTCGTCGACTCCATGACCGCGAAGGACGCCAAGACGTTCGAGATCAAGCTGAAGGCACCGACCGGACTCGTGGTCTCGGCGCTCGGCAAGCCGTCGTCGAACGTGCCGTTCATGATGCCGAAGCGGGTCGCCGAAACAGATCCGAACAAGCAGATCGAGGATTTCACAGGCTCGGGCCCCTTCATCTTCAAGAGGGACGAGTGGAAGCCCGGTAACGAAATCGTCTACGTGAAAAATCCGAAGTACGTGCCGCGCTCCGAGCCGCCGTCGGGCGTCGCGGGCGGCAAGGTCGTCAAGGTCGACCGCGTCGTTTGGAAGCCGATGCCGGATGCGCAGCAGGCGGTCAACGCGCTGCTCGCCGGTGAAATCGACGTGATCGAAGCACCGACGCACGACCTCGTGCCGCTGGTGAAGAACGCCAAGGGCGTAAAGATGTACAGCTGGAACCCGCTCGGGAACCAGTTCACGTTCCGCTTCAACACGCTGCACAAGCCGTTCGACAATCCGAAGGTGCGTCAGGCGGTGTGGGAAGCCTTCAACCAGAAGGATTTCCTCGAAGCTGTCGTCGGCACGCCGGAGTTCTACAAGATCTGCAAGTCGATGTTCCCGTGCGGGTCGCCGTTCGCGTCCGACGAGGGCATGGGCAACCTGTCTGAATCGAACTTCGACAAGGCGAAGGCGCTTCTCAAGGAAGCCGGCTATGACGGCACGCCGATCGTGCTCATGCAGTCGACCGATCTCGCGGTTCTGACGAACCTCGCGCCGGTCGCGAAGTCGCTCCTCGAGAAGGCCGGCTTCAAGGTCGACATGCAGTCGATGGACTGGCAGACGCTCGTCGCCCGTCGCGCCAAGAAGGATGCGCCGAACGCTGGCGGCTGGCATGCCTTCCTGACGTCGTGGGTTTCGGCCGACATCCTGAATCCCGTGATGATGGGCTTCATGAATGCGTCCGGTGACAAGGCGATGTTCGGCTGGCCGAACGATCCGGAGCTCGAGAAGATCCGCGACGACTTCGCACGTGAAGGCGATGTGGCCAAGCAGAAGGCACTCGCGATCGCTGCGCAAACTCGCGTGACGCAGTATCCGACGCACATCAATCTCGGCCAGTGGTACCTGCCGGGTGCGCATCGTGACAACGTCTCGGGCTGGGTCGCCGCTCCGGCGCCCGTGCTCTGGAACATGGAAATCAAGTAACGAAGACGTGGCGCCGTCCGGCTCGGGCCGGGCGGCGCCCTTTGCATTTGCAGGTTTGAAGAAGGCTAGACCGGGGGCTATGGCGAGTTTCATCTTCAAGCGACTGCTGGCGACCATCCCGGTCATGCTTTTTGTCGCGGTATTCGTATTCCTCATGCTGCGCATGACGCCGTATGATCCGGCTGCGATCATCGCGGGCGACAACGCCAATGCCGATCAGGTCGCAGCAATCCGCAAGTCGCTCGGGCTCGACCAGCCGATCCTCAGCCAGTTCTTCATCTGGATGGGTCAGATCCTGCAAGGCAATTTCGGCGAGAGTTTCTTCTTCAAGAAAACTGTGACGTCTCTGATCGCGGACCGGATCGGGCCGACGCTGTCGCTCGCGACCGTCACCATGCTGCTTTCGATCTCGGTCGCGGTACCGCTCGGCGTGCTGGCTGCCTACAGGCAGGGGACGTGGATCGATCGCGTCGTGATGGGTTTCTCGGTCATGGGCTTTTCCGTGCCGGTGTTCGTGATCGGGTACATCCTGATCTATCTGTTCGCGATCAACGTGAGCTGGCTGCCGGTGCAGGGGTACAGGCCGCTCTCGGCCGGGTTCGGCGAGTGGATTCGGCACCTGATCCTGCCGGCGTGCACGCTCTCGGTCATCTATATCGCGCTGATTGCGCGCATGACGCGAGCATCCATGCTCGAGGTTCTCAGCGAGGATTATGTGCGGACGGCGCGCGCGAAGGGGCAGACCGAATGGAAGGTCCTGTTCCGGCATGCGCTCAGGAACGCGGCGGTCCCGATCGTAACCGTGATCGGCATCGGCATCGCGCTGCTCATCGGCGGGGTGGTGGTAACCGAAAGCGTCTATTCGATCGCCGGTCTCGGCCGGCTCACGGTGGATGCGGTGCTCGCGCGCGACTACCCGACGATCCAGGCGGTGATCCTTCTGTTCTCGTTCGTCTACGTGGTGATCAACCTGCTCGTCGATCTCACCTATTCCCTCCTCGATCCGCGCATCAGGTACTGATCATGAGCGCTCAGACGAATCCCAGTACCGCTGCGGCGACCGTCGTCGCCGACCAGCGCATCGAGAACGCAAAGCCGAGCACGTGGCGGCGCGTGCGCCGCAATCCGAGTGTGCTGTTCGGCGGCACGGTGCTGCTGATCATGGCGCTGATCGCCATCTTCGCTCCGTTTCTCGGAACGCGGAGCCCGACGGACATCGCACCGGTGGCGCGCAACAAGGTGCCGGGCTTCGAGCGGACAGTGACCGGTCCCGACGGCAAGGAGCAGACGCTGGTCTACCGGTTCGGCAGCGACAGTCTCGGCCGCGACGTCTACTCACGCACGATCTACGGCGCGCGGGTCAGTATCATCGTCGGGATTACGGTGGCGTTCCTGTCGGTGACGATCGGGCTCTTCATCGGCCTCATTTCAGGTTATTTCCGCTGGCTCGATCCTATCATCATGCGGATCATGGACGGGTTGATGGCAATACCGGCGATTCTGCTCGCGATCGCGCTCGTGTCGCTGTTCCGTGCCGGGCTCGGGGCAGTGATCGTGGCGATCACGCTGCCGGAGATTCCGCGTGTGGTCCGGCTCGTGCGATCGGTGGTTCTCAGTGTGCGCGAGGAGCCTTACGTCGAGGCTGCGGTGACGGTGGGAACGCCGACACCGACGCTGATCTGGAGACATATCCTGCCGAACACGATCGCGCCGCTCATCGTGCAGGGGACTTTCATCTGCGCGTCGGCGATCCTGGTGGAGGCGATCCTGTCGTTTCTCGGCATCGGCATTCCGCCGGAGACGCCGACCTGGGGGAACATCATGGCCGAAGGGCGCAACGTGTTCCGCCTCTATTCGCATTCGATCCTCTATCCCGGCATCTTCCTCGCGTTGACGGTGCTGGCGGTGAACATCCTGGGCGATGGCCTTCGTGACACGCTCGATCCGAAAATGGCCAAGCGGGTATGAGCGTGACGCAGCCTGTCCTCTCTGTGAAGAACCTGTCGGTCGCCATTCCCGGCGGCGGTGACAGGACGCACGCCATCCGCGACATCTCGCTGACGGTGGGGCGGAAGGAAATCGTCTGCGTCGTGGGCGAATCCGGGTCCGGCAAATCCGTGACGGCGCAGGCCGTCATGGCACTGCTGCCGAAGGGGCAGCTCAAGCTCGAGACCGGCTCGATCGAACTGCAGGGCGAGGAACTGGTCGGCAAGACTCCGGCGGAGATGCGCCACGTCCGCGGCAAGCGGATCGGGATGATCTTCCAGGAGCCGATGACGGCGCTCAATCCGGTCGAGACGGTGGGCGATCAAATCGGCGAGATGCTCGAAATCCATACCAATCTCGATGCGGCGGGGCGGCGTGCGCGCGTGATCGAGATGATGAACTCGGTGCATCTGCCCGATGTCGCGCACATGGTCGACAGCTATCCGCACCAGCTGTCGGGCGGCCAGCGCCAGCGCGTGATGATCGCCATGGCGTTGTCGCTCGATCCGGCGCTTCTGATCGCGGACGAGCCGACGACGGCGCTCGACGTGACGACGCAGGCGCAGATTCTCAAACTCATCAAGGAACTGCAGACGCGGCGGGACACGGGCGTGCTGTTCATCACGCACGACTTCGGCGTCGTGTCGGAGATCGCGGATCGCGTCATCGTCATGCAGCACGGGCGCATCGTCGAGCATGGGACGCGCGACCAGGTGCTGCTGGCGCCGCGGGAAGCGTATACGAAAATGCTGATCGCGGCCGTGCCGAGCCTGACGCCGCCCAAGCGGGCGCCGATCACCGCGCCGGTCACGCTCGAAACCAAGCGGCTCGTGAAGATCTACGGCGGCAGCGGGTTCTTCGGAGCGAAGGGGCGCGTAGTAAAAGCGGTCGACAACGTGTCGTTCGAACTCAGGCGCGGTGAAACGCTCGGGATCGTCGGTGAAAGCGGCTCTGGCAAGTCGACGGTGGCGCGCTGTATCGCGCGGCTCATCGATCCGACGTCGGGGACGGTTGCGGTCGAAGGGACCGAGATCGCGCATCTCAAGGAGCGGGCCCTCAGGCCGTTCCGGAGGCGGGTGCAGATCGTCTTCCAGGATCCGTACCGGTCGCTCAATCCGCGTCGGACGGTCGGGGCGTCGATCGTCGAAGGGCCGATGAACTTCGGCGTTTCGGAGGCGCAGGCGCTGGCCAAGGCGCGCGAACTCATGGGGCTCGTCGGGCTGTCACCGGACGCGCTCGACAGGTATCCGCACCAGTTCTCGGGCGGGCAGAGGCAGCGCATCGCGATCGCCCGGGCACTTGCGATGGAGCCGGTGCTGCTGATCGGCGACGAGCCGGTGTCGGCGCTCGACGTGTCGGTGCAGGCGCAGGTGCTGCAGCTCTTCGAGGAAGTGCGGCGCAAATTCGATCTCGCCGTGCTGTTCATCACGCACGATCTCCGGGTGGCGGCGCAGATCTGCGACCGGATCGCGGTCATGCAGCGAGGTGTGGTGGTCGAGACGGGGGCCACGGCCGACGTCTTTGCGAAACCCGAGCATCCCTACACGCAATCGTTGTTCGCAGCGGCGCCAGGACAGGGTTTTGGCTCGCGCATCGGTAGTGGCGCGGCGTGAACATTCAGCAATGACGATGTTGCGATGCGAATGCTGCGGTGCGAGCGGCGTGTTTTATTCTTGCGATCTGAATAAATCGTACTTTACCTCGCAGCGATCGGATGCAAACATCCGGCCGTCGATGCGCGACATCGTCTTATGAGACGCTTCCATCAGAGGAGTGGCGTGAGGCGGGTGCGTTTACAGTACTAGGTCTTGGGAGGACTTGATGAAGTTTAAGGGCTTGGCGGCTGCGGCCGCACTGGCGATTGCCGCTATTTCTGCGACACCCGCGGATGCGCAGGACAAACGCGTAAGGATGCAGATTGCGGGTGCGTTCCCGTCGACGACCGGCCTGCTCGGTCCGACACAGCTCGGTCTCGTGGACACGATCAAGAAGATCTCTGGCGGCTCCATCGACGCGCGCTTCTTCGAGCCCGGCGCACTCGTCCCGGCCGGTCAGTATCTCGACGCGGTCGGCAATGGTTCTCTCGACGCGGCCTGGACCGTCGCCGGATTCTGGACGGGCAAGGATATCGCGTTCGCGATGTTCGGGTCCGTGCCGTTCGGACCGGAAGCCGGCGAGTACATGGCGTGGATGCGTCATGGCGGCGGCTACAAGATGATGGAAGAGCTGCACGAGAAGTACGGCATCGGCAAGGTTCTGCTCTGCGGTCTGATCTCGCCGGAAGCCTCGGGCTGGTTCCGCAAGGAAATCAAGGGTCCGGACGATCTCAAGGGCCTGAAGATGCGCTTCTTCGGCCTCGGCGCGAACGTGATGCAGAAGCTCGGCGTTTCGACGCAGCTCCTGCAGGCGGGCGAAATCTTCCAGGCACTGCAGCTCGGCACGATCGACGCGACCGAGTTCTCGATGCCGGTGATGGATCTCACGCTCGGCTTCCACCAGGTGGCGAAGTTCTACTACTTCCCCGGCTGGCACCAGATGTCGACGCTCAACAATCTCATCATCTCGAAGCAGAAGTGGGCCGAGCTGTCGGACACGCAGAAGTTCCAGATCGAGACGGCGTGTGACGCCACCATGCTCCGTCAGTTCGCGGAAGGCGAAGCGGTGCAGGGCAAGGCGATGAAGGAAATCGAGAGCAAGGGTGTCACGATCAAGTACTGGTCGAAAGAGATGCTCGATCTCTTCAAGAAGACCTGGGAAGAAGTCGCCAAGGAGCAGGCCGAAAAGAGCCCCGAGTTCAAGAAGGCCTGGGACAGCTACTCCAAGTTCCGCGAGGAGTACAAGATCTGGAAGGCCAACGGCTACCTGAAGGACTAAAGACACTTCGGCGGGCGCATCGACCGGTGCGCCCGCTCTCATTTTGCCGGTGTTCGGGCGCCGGTACTTCTGAAATACGGGGGGAAGTCCATGAGAGGCCTGCTGGCGATCAGCAACACGATCGACCGGGTATTGCGGTTCTTTGCTCACATTGGCGCATGGTTCTTCCTTGCGTGCATCATCACGATCTGCGTCGACGTGCTGACCCGCAATGGTGTCGAAATCCCGCTCGGTTTTACGACGCTGACACTGATCAAGCCGTTCCAGCTCAATTTCTTCGGTATCGATCTCGGGTCGACCCGACTGCAGGAGCTGCAGTGGCACTTCCACGCCTTCCTGTTCCTGTCGTGGCTCGGCTACGCCTACGTACGTAACGCGCACGTGCGGATCGACGTGGCGACGGCGGGGCTGTCGGCGCGGAAGCAGGCTTGGATGGAAGTTCTGGGCATCTTCATCTTTGCAATTCCGTATTTGATCGTCGGCATCTGGTTCTCGCACCAGTTCTTCGTGACGAGCTTCATCCAGAACGAATCCTCGGCGGCTCCGAACGGGCTCGGGATGCGATGGATCGTGAAGTTCATGCTCTACATGGGCTTCTGGACCGTGGCGCTCGCCGTCATTTCGGTTCTGTTCCGTCGTCTCGTCTTTCTGTTCGGTTCGAAGGAACTGGCGGAAGAAGCCTTGCCGGGTGGCAATCCCGGCGTGATCCACTGAGGCGAGGACGAAACAATGATCGACTGGCTGATCGACCACCTCGCCGTTCTGATGTTCCTCGTCCTGACGTTCATCATGTTCGCGGGATATCCCGTTGCGTTCATCCTCGGCGCCGTCGGTGTCGTGTTCGCGCTCCTGGGCATGTACTTTGGCGTCTATCGGTGGGCGCAGTTCGCAGCGCTCTTGCCGCGCATCTTCGGGCAGGCGGTGGAAAACCCCGTGCTCGTCGCGATCCCGATGTTCATATTCATGGGAACGATGCTCGAGAAAAGTCGCGTGGCGGAGCAACTGCTGTTCACACTGCAGGTTCTGTTGCGCAAGGTGCCGGGTGGGCTCGCGCTCGCCGTGACGCTGCTCGGGACGATCATGGCGGCTACGACCGGCATCGTCGGCGCGTCCGTCGTGATGCTGACGCTGATCGCCATGCCACTGATGATGAAGGCGGGCTATCAGAAGGAGCTTTCTGTCGGCACCATCGCTTCGGCAGGTACGCTCGGCATTCTCATTCCGCCCTCGATCATGCTCGTGATCATGGGCGACCTGATGAGCGTGCCGGTGGGTACACTATTCGCAGGTGCGTTCCTGCCGGGCTTCCTGCTGTCGGCGCTGTATGTGATCTACATCATCGTCTGGAGTGCGATGCGACCGGATCTGGCGCCTCCGCTCGGTGACGATATCGGGCCACAGACCCGCCGTGAGCTGTGGGCGCTTGTCATCAAGACCTTCATCCCGCCGGCCTTCCTGATCGCGCTCGTGCTCGGGTCGATCTTCGGAGGCTGGGCAACGCCGACGGAAGCGGCAGGTGTCGGCTGTGCGGGTGCGATCATCCTCGCGATCGCCAACAAGCAGTTCAATTTCGCGATCCTGAAGGACGTGATGCATTCGTCTGCGCTTACGAATGCGATGGTGTTCTTCATCGTGTTCGGCGCGACGCTCTTCTCCTACGTCTTCCGCGCGCTCGGCGGCGACGAAGTGGTGGCGGACATTCTGAAGCTGATGGGGCTCGACACGGGCTGGGAGATCATGATCTTCGTCATGCTCCTCGTGTTCTTCATGGGCTTCTTCTTCGACTGGATCGAGATCTGTCTCGTGGTCATTCCGATCTTCGGACCGATCATCGGGAAGGCGGACTTCGGCTCGCTCATCCAGATCACGGATGCGGCGGGAGCGATCAATCCGCAGCTTACGAAGCAAGCGATCCTGCTATGGTTCGCCATATTGCTATCGGTGAACATGCAATCGGCGTTCCTGACGCCACCATTCGGGTTCGCGCTGTTCTACATGAAAGGAACCGTGCCGCCCGAGGTGACGATGGGGCACATCTATCGCGGCATCATTCCGTTCGTGATCATCCAGCTCCTAGCGGTGCTGTTGTGCATGTTCTTCCCGCAGGTCGTTCTCTACCTGCCGCAGCGATGGGGCTTCCTCGACTGACGCAGGGGAAAGTGAAACGCGAAAAGACAGGAAGCCGCCGGGCGCGTCCGGCGGCTTCTTTTTTGTTCCGGAGCCTGGTCGAGGAGCGATGAGGCAGCCGTGATCAGGCCTTGTCGCGGAAATAGGGCTCGACGGGGCCGGTGACCTTGATGGTGATCGGGTTGCCGAAGCGGTCTTTCGACGTCTCGACGACGAGACGGACCCAGCCTTCGGAAACGCAGTATTCCTCGACGTTGTTCTTGTCGACGCCCTTGAAGCGGACACCGATGCCGCGTTCGAGGAGTTCGGCGTTGTAGTGGGGGCTTTTCGGATTGGTCGAAAGGCGGTCGGGGAGTTTCTCGTCCGGGGTTTCGGTCGTGTCGTTCATGGCGGCTCTCGATCGGTTGGTTGCGCGCGTCTTAGCACAGGTCGGCGGGTTCGCAATCGGCCGGAGCTGAAATCAGCCAGTGAGCTTCAGGCGGTAGAGAAAGCGGCGTCGGTCAGCGGGGCGCATGCGCAGGGCCGGATCTGCATGGCAGCAGACGGCGCGCCGGATCCCTTCGGAGACGGGGCTCGTGAAATCCGATCGCATCAGACGGCCGGTGTGGGCGCCTGCGAGGGCGGCGAGACGTTCGAGGTCGGGTTCGCGGATGCCGCGGGCGCGAAGCTCGGCGACGGTCGAGACGAGATAGTCGAGGTTGGCGCCGGAGAGTCCGCGGGCACCGCGAATCTGGTGGGCGCGAACGGCGAGCGGCAGATGGCCGACGTAGCTCGGGTGCGCCCGTTCGGCGACGTAGCAGACGGCGTGAACGCGCTCGTGGCTGCCGTCGCGGAGGAGCACGGGCATGTGTTTCTCGATGTAGACGCCGTTGACGAGTTCGCGCTTGCGCAGATAGGCGAGCACCGCGTCGCGATCTGAGGCAGGGATACGATAGACGATGCCCCGGCAGCTGCCGCCGCGATCGAGGCCGAGCACGAGACCGGGGCGCTTCGCCGTGCCGCGATGATGGGTCGAGGAGATGCAGAACGCGCGATGATAGCCGTCGAGACGGGCGGGGTAGCGCGCAGAAAACGCGAAACCAGGGCGCCACATGAGGGAGCCGTAGCCGAAGACCCAGAGATCGCCGGCAGCGGACATGCGTCAGCCCTTTTTTGCCGATTGCGCGAGGGCGTCGCGGACCTTGTAGAAGTCGGCGGAGGAGGCGGCGTCCTGGCCGGCCTGGATGACGCCACGACGGATGGCGCGGGCATCGGTGAAGAGGCGGAACAGGGTGTCGCCGTCGCCGAAGCGGATGGCGCGCTGGAGCATCGTGAGGTCTTCCGAGAAGCGGCCGAGCATCTCGAGGACGGCGTCCTTGTTGTTCAGGAACACGTCGCGCCACATCGTGGGATCGGAGGCGGCAATGCGCGTGAAATCGCGGAAGCCGCCTGCCGAAAACTTGATCACTTCGCTGTCGGTGACGCGTTCGAGGTGGGCGGCGGTATTGACGATGTTGTAGGCGATGAGATGGGGCAGATGGCTCGTGATCGCGAGGACGAGATCGTGATGATCGGCCGGCATCACGTCGACAATGGAGCCGCAGGCTTCCCAGAACGCGCGCAGTTTCGCGACGGCTGCCTCGTCGGCGCCGGGCAGGGGCGTCAGGATGCACCAGCGGCCGTCGAACAACGACGGAAAGCCGCTTTCGGGGCCGGAATGCTCGGTGCCGGCGATGGGGTGGCCGGGGATGAAGTGGACGCCCTCGGGGACGTAGGGATTGCAGTCGCGGACGATCGAGCCCTTGACCGAGCCGACGTCGGTGAGGATCGCGCCCGGCTTCAGGAGTGGTCCAATTTCACGGGCAAGATCGCCACAGACGCCGACGGGGGCGCAGAGGATGACGAGATCGGCATCACGCGCGGCTTCGGCTGCGGTGGCGAAAACCTGCGTGACGAGGCCGAGGCGCACGGCGGTCTCTCGCGTCTCGGCGGATCGGGCGTGGCCGACGATGTCGCCAGCGAGGCCGCCGTGACGGCGCATGGCATGGCTCAGCGACGAGCCGATGAGGCCGATGCCGACGAGGGCGACGCGATTGAAAAGGGGCGACGTCATGCGGCCTTCTTGCCGGTCATGAACTCGGTCAGGGCGGCCACGACGGCACGGTTGTCGGCTTCGGTTCCAATGGTCATGCGCAGGCACTGGGGCAGATTGTAGGCTCCGACGGCGCGAAGAATGATGGCTTTCGACTTCAGGAACGCGTCGGCTGCCTTGGCATTCTTTTCGCCGGTTTCGGGGAAGTGCATCAGGACGAAGTTACCGACGCTCGGCGTGACCTTGATGCCGATCTTTTCGAGTTCGGTCGTCACCCAGGGCAGCCAGGTGTCGTTGTGGGCGACGGACCGTTCGTGATGCGCGCGGTCCTCGATGGCGGCGATGCCGGCGGCGATGGCGGGAGCGGACACATTGAAGGGACCGCGCACGCGGTTCAGCACGTCGGCGATCGCGGGCGGGCAATAGGCCCAGCCGAGGCGCAGGGCGGCGAGCCCGTGGATCTTCGAGAACGTGCGCATCATCACGACGTTGTCGGAGTTGGCGACGAGTTCGAGGCCGGCCTCGTAATCGTTGCGGCGGACGTATTCGCAGTAGGCGGCGTCGAGCACGAGAATGCAGTTCTTCGGCAGCCCAGCGTGGAGGCGGCGCACTTCCTCGAACGGGATGTAGGTGCCGGTCGGGTTGTTTGGATTGGCGAGATAGACGAGGCGCGTGCGCGGGGTGAGGCGCGCGAGCAGGGCGTCGACGTCGGTCGTCAGGTTCTTTTCGGGCGCGGTCACGGGCGTGCCGCCGTTCGAGAGCGTGGCGATCCGGTACATGAGGAAGCCGTGCTCGGGGAACAGCGTCTCGTCGCCGGGGCCGACGTAGGCGTGAGTGATCAGCCCGATCAGTTCGTCGGAACCTGCGCCACAGACGAGACGATCCGGATTCAGGCCGTAGACGCCGGCGATGGCGTTCCGGAGCTTCGTGGCGCCGCCGTCAGGGTAGCGCTCGAGTTCGCCGGCTGCCGCCTTGTAGGCTTCGATCGCCTTCGGGCTCGGGCCGAGCGGGGTCTCGTTGGAGGAGAGCTTGATCGGCTTCATGCCGCCCGGGACGCTGCTTTCGCCGGGAACATAGGCGGCGATGGACATGATTCCGGGCTGCGGTGTCGGTCTTTCGGCGGTCATGATGGTGTCTCGCGGATCGGCGGGCCGCCTGATCCGGCCCTGCTGGCGGGGGATTGATAGTCCACCGGGGGCGGACTGCAAGGGCAAATTGGTGCGCCCGGCCGTGCGGATAGCCGGTGGAGGCCGGGCAACCGGCGCCATCGGGGCGCCGACGACCGGTTCCCGTTCAGTTCTGGCGGACGGGGCTGTCGACGTTGACGGTCGAGACGGGATTTCTGCGCATCAGGTCATCGATACGCACGCGTTCCTTGTGGAAATCGGCGAGCTGGCGGCCGGCGAGGCGGCGTTCCTTGGGAACCTGGATCGACATGGGATCGACGTGCTGATTGTTGATGGTCACCTCGTAGTGGAGGTGGGGGCCGGTCGAGAGGCCGGTATTGCCGATGTAGCCTATGACCTGGCCCTGGGTGACGCGGACGCCCGGGCTTATGCCGGAGCCGAACCGGGAGAGATGGGAGTAGGTCGTCTTGTAGCCGTTGGCGTGGCGAATGCGGATGTGATTGCCGTATTCGCCCTTGCGTCCGGCTTCCTCGACGATGCCTGCGCCCGCCGCCATGATCGGCGTGCCGATGGGAGCCGAGAAATCGACGCCTGCATGCAGACGAAACTGGCCCAACAGGGGATGGCGACGCATGCCGAAGCCAGAGGTGAGGCGTGCACCTTCGGCGCGGACGGGCCGGCGCATCAGGAACTGGCGGGCGGTGTTGCCGTTCTCGTCATAGTAGTCGACGGCACCGTCCGTGGTGCGGAAGCGATAGAAGCGCCGGCTTTCCCCGCCCACGGTCAGCGACGTCATCAGGAGGTCGCCAAGTGCATTCGGGCCGCGCTTGTCGTCATCGCGGACGTCGAAGAACAACTCGAACTGATCCCCGTGGCGGGCGCGGCGGCGATAGTCGGCGTCGTTGGCGTGGACGCGAAGAATGTGGGCGACGATGTCGTGGCCGATACCCTGGGAAAGGGCGGTGACGTAGATGGCGTTGTACAGCGACGTGGTCTGTGCGGAGCGATCGTCGGTCATGGCAGCACGGGTCATGCGCTCGTCGATCGGCGACTGGCTTGCAACGAAGTCACCGCCAGAATTGAGCGACAGTGTCACCTTGTGCTCGTGTCCATCGCCGAAAATGCTTACGCGTATGGGCTCGAACCGCCCTTGACGGGTCACAGACGGCACGACCGTCACGTGGACTTCCTGACCGGGAACAAGAGCGTTGTCTGCGACGTGCGGCCGAGCAGCTTCGACGATCGCGCGCTTCTGCCAGACGTCGCCGACGAGGCGGTCGATGATGCGCGTGAGGGTGTCGCCGCGGCCAACCTTGACGACCTTGACCTCGCGATTGTCGAGATCGTCTTCGACGATTTCTTCGCTGTCGTCGTGTGATTTGGGAATATCGGTGGTCGCCGGCGGGGTCAGGGCGGGAGCCGTCCGCCGCAAGCGCTGGGCAAGCAGTTCCTGGGGTGTTGCCGTTTCGGCGCCGTCGGCCTGGAAGGCCGGACGGATTGCTGGCACTTCGTCGGCGGCGCTGTCGCGAAGGACGGCTTCGGTCGCGTCACGATGGTCCATTTCCTGACCGTCGTCGGTGGGCAGGATGCCGCCGAGAAGTTCCACGATGCGGGCGTTGGCGTCCTGCTTCTCGATTTTCGCAGTCGCGGCGTCGGCGCTGGTGGCGTTCGGTTCGGCGTACAGCGTGTACGGGTTGAACGGCGGAATGCGGTCGGCATCGGTGGCGGGTGGGGCGGTGCCCAGGCGACCGACGACCTTCGCAAACGTCTTTTTCAGCAGGTATTCCCGGTTGTCGCGGCGCTGGCGGATGCTTTCCTGGATGATGAACCGTGTCGAAAGCGCGTCGTTTGTCGCAACGAGGCGGTCGGCCTTCGGCAAGGACCAGGTGAGGCCGCCACCGCGGGAATGCTCGGGGAGGGCGATGGTGGGCGCGGAGGCTGCCTGCGGGGTGACGAACGCTGACAGATCGGCCGGATCGCGTGCGCCGAGGACCACGAAAATGATCGCGAAGGCTCCAATGCCTGCGGCGAGGCAGGTCGACAGGAACCAGCGGAAACGGCCGCCGCGTCGCCTGTCGGCATGATCCTGGTCGAGTATCGAGACCTTGCGTCCACGGCCCGTGCGCACGGTGGTGCTGCCGTCGCGCTTTTGCGCGGCGGTTGCGGTGGTTGTCCGGCGCCGTCGTGAAACGGGCGCATGACGCCGCTCAAGCAACACTTCCCCTGTTCCCTCAACTCCTGGCCGCCATTATCTGCGGCCGAAAGATACGCCCCGATTTCCGCCTGCGAACCAAGTTTTGCGCGTGTTCGCAGAAGCCGTCCACCGTCCGTGAGGTGTTTTCCCGCCCGGCGCAGCCGGTGTTCGGCTCAAGCATCGTTTCCTGTGACGGAAAAAGGGCATTCCCGTGGCTGGCCGCATTGTGATCCGGCCGAATTCCAGTGGAGTTTTCGCTGGTTCGCGGGCGAGCGCGGGCTTGCGGCGGGGCGTGTCAAACCCGCTCAGGCCAGCCTCTGGCCCCCGTTTTCAGACCCCGCGATCGCCATCTCCGGGAAAAACTTGCGGCGTCGGGGTTCCAAAACGGCCGGTCACACGCGCCGACGACGCGCCTCAGGCCAGTTTTCCACTGGCCGACCAAGCTTTTTTCGCACCTGCAAAATGCAATGGAATCAGTCGGTTTCTGACAATTTCCCGACAATCGGTGCGGCATGGCTAAAAAAATCTTCGAGGGCTGTTGACACGGAAGGGGGGGGCGAGTAGAAACAGCCTCGTTGCGGGGCACACGATGCACCGCGCCCTACGGGGCGGCAACACTCCTTGACCGACAACAAAGCTCAGCGGGGCAACCCGATGACGCTCTTGTTTTCGTCTTCTGGGGCCGAATCGGCTCTAGGGAGGAGGATGTGCTGGCTCTGGCTCTTTGACAAGTGGTTTGAGGAAAGAGAAACGCAGGCGGCGGAGCTCTGGCGGATCTGTTCAGCCCATGTGGTGGGACAGATTAAAACAGACTCTGACGATGACTGCGTTTCAATAGCCATCACCAAGTCCGTGTTCGTGGCGCAAGCTGCGGATGGCGGATTTAGTGTGAAGGTGCCCGTTACGTAGAAATCCTTGGAGAAATCCAAGACCATGTCAGAATCAAAATTTCTCAACTTGAGAGTTTGATCCTGGCTCAGAACGAACGCTGGCGGCAGGCCTAACACATGCAAGTCGAACGCTCCGCAAGGAGAGTGGCAGACGGGTGAGTAACGCGTGGGAACATTCCTAGAGGTACGGAATAGCTCAGGGAAACTTGGGGTAATACCGTATAAGCCCTTACGGGGAAAGATTTATCGCCTTTAGATTGGCCCGCGTTGGATTAGCTAGTTGGTGGGGTAACGGCCCACCAAGGCGACGATCCATAGCTGGTTTGAGAGGATGACCAGCCACACTGGGACTGAGACACGGCCCAGACTC
>DAOMWV010000049.1:0-15853 GCA_035436725.1 Hyphomicrobiaceae bacterium | reverse complement strand
CCCACGGCGCGCTCGGCGCGCTTCTCCTCCGGGCTCTGCGTCCTCGACTTCATGAAGCGCACGTCTATCCTGAAGCTCGACGCCAGCGCCCTCGGGAAACTCGGCCCCGCCGCCATGACGCTCGCGTCGGCAGAAGGACTGGACGCCCATCGCCGATCGGTCGCGATCCGGCTCGGAGAGAAACGATGACCGGCCCCCACCCCGACGTCGACGACGCCACCCCCTCGCCCGGCACCGATCGGATCGTCAAGCTGACGCTCGATCCGAATTCGATCGCACGCGGCAATGCCAACATCGAGCACGAACGCGAAGTCGCCATCTTCGACATCCTCGATGCCAACATGTTCCGTATCGAGGGCCGCGACGACGGCCCCTACGAGGTCGAACTCGGGATAACGGAAGATCGCCTTGTCGTTACCGCCGTGCCGGTTGCGGGAGGCGACAAGAGCGCCATAGCCGTAGCCTTGCCCCCCCTGCGCCGAGTGATGAAAGACTACTTTCTGGTCTGCGAGAACTACTTCCAGGCCATCAGGACCGCACCGCCGATCCGAATCCAGCAGATCGACCAGGGACGCCGGAAGCTCCACGACGAAGGCGCAAGCGCCCTTGTCGACCGGCTTGCCGGCAAAATAACGATGGACAACGACACGTCCCGCCGCCTGTTCACACTGGTTTGCGCCCTCCACTGGAAGGGCTGATCGAGCCCTGAACAGACCGTGACCGAAGCCCCTTGCGCTTCGCGTCAATTCCTGCGCATTCTCCGCGCCAAACAGGCCCCGGAGGCCACCACACCAATTCAGGTTCTAGATGGCAAAAGAAGAATTGCTCGAGTTCCCAGGGTTCGTTTCGGAACTCCTCCCGAACGCAACTTTCCGCGTCAAGCTCGAGAACGGACACGAAATCATCGCTCACACGGCCGGCAAGATGCGGAAGAACCGGATCCGCGTCCTTGCGGGAGACAAAGTCCTGGTGGAAATGACGCCCTATGATCTCACCAAAGGCCGTATTACGTACCGCTTTAAGTAGGACGGATGCCCCGCGTCGCGAGACCCTGCGCCACGAACTGGCAAGGTCGCGTCCGCGAAGTGGTGAAAAACCCCGCCCGAAGCTGGTGCTCGCGAGTGCCTCGCCACGCCGTCTCATGCTCCTGTCGCAGGTCGGCATCGAACCGGACGCGCTCCGCCCCGCCTCCATCGACGAAACCCCGAAGCGCGGTGAAATGCCCCGCTCACTGGTCCAGCGACTGGCCCGTGAAAAGGCGGAGACAGCGCGGGACCAGATCGCCAACGATCGCGACATTGCCGACGGTTACGTGCTGGCGGCCGATACGATCGTCGCGGTTGGCCGCCACATCCTGATGAAGCCGAAGTTCGTCGACGAGGCCCGCGCGTCTTTGGAGCGGCTGTCTGGCCGGAGCCATCGCGTTCTGACGAGCTTCTGCCTGATCACGCCCGACGATCGTATCCGGCTCAAGCTGGTCGATACCCGCGTCCGATTCAAACGGCTGTCGCGCGACGAAATCGACGCCTATGTCGCCTCGCGCGAATGGCGCGACAAGGCCGGAGGATATGCCATCCAGGGGCTGGCCGGGGCCTTCGTCCAGAAGATCGTCGGCTCTTACACGAACGTCGTGGGGCTTCCCCTGTGCGAAATCGTCGGCATGCTCGCGAGCGAGGGCTTTCCGGTTCATTTCAACTGGATCGCTGCCGGTGACGCACTGAGCGACTGATCGGCGGGACAATGACAACACCCGAACCGAAATGTCCCGTATGCTCGAAGCCGACAATGGCGCCATTCCGGCCGTTCTGCTCGCGCGCCTGTGCCGACGTAGATCTGTTGCGCTGGCTGCGCGGTGGCTATGCGATTCCCGGCAGCCTATCCGACGAGGATGGCGACACCGATCAGGCACCGGAAGAATTGCCGGAAAAGAGAACGTCCGCCGGAAAAGCGCCCTTGGCGCCGCGTCGAAGAAACCAGTGACATGAATCGAAAAAGGGCACCCCGAAGTGCCCTTTTTCCATGTCTGCAGTCTTGGGGAGACTTTGGCGCCCGGATTAGAGCCGGAACCGGATCTGGTCCGACCAGAACCGCTCGAGGCGCGCGAGCGATTTGTTCAGGGATTTGAAATCGTCGAGATTGACCTGGCCGACCTGTTCGACCGAGCCGAGCTGGCGATGGTAGAGATCCTGCACCACCTCGCACGCTTCCTTGCCTTTGTCCGTAAGGCTGACGCGAACCGAGCGGCGATCGGTATCGCTACGCTTGTAGTGGATGTAGCCCATGTCGACGAGCTTCTTGAGATTGTACGACACGTTCGAGCCGAGATAGTAGCCACGCGTCTTCAATTCGCCGGCGGTCAGTTCGTTCTCGCCGATATTGTAGAGCAGCAGCGCCTGTACGCTGTTGAGCTCCGAACCGCCGAGGCGGTCGAATTCGTCCTTGATCACATCGAGAAGCAGCCGGTGCAGGCGCTCGATCAGACGCAGGGCCTGAAGGTATTCCTTTTCGACCGGGCTGTTTCCTTCACCGGCCCCGTTGCGCGCGGCTGTGCGCGCGAGATCCAAAGCAGCACTCATGGCAATGTTTTCCCTGCCGAAGGCATTTTCCGTTGACGCATCCCGGCTCGTATCGTCCGGGTTGATGGCAATCTAATCGGAAAGCTCCTAAATCCGGCTTAAGCGCTTTGGTAAACAAGCAATTACCTGATAACCGAAGCGACCGGGCCCGTTGCAGTCGCACTACAGGCGCTGCAATTGCAGGTCCGCGCGCGGCGGCAACTCCGGTGTTTCGGCGCCGAACGGCCGGAAGAGAGCCTCGACATCACTGTCCCGGATGTCTCCGAGAGCAGACCGCCGCCAGCGCGGCGCCCTGTCGAGATCGACAACGGCCGCCCGGAAACCTTCACGGAAATCCATTTCGGCGGCCAGCCGGGACACGACCGTATGCGTCGTTATCAGCGTCGTTCGGAGATCGCCATGACGCGCCTCGCAGATGAGGCGGTGCGCGGCCTTCAACGCCAGCGGCGAGTTTTTAAGAATGTCCCTGATGAGCAGTTCGACCCATGGCCCCCCCGCGCCATGCACCCGCATCAGTCTTTCCAAGATCTCCTCGACACTCTCCGCCTCGAAGCAGCGCACGACCCTGTCCTGGAAAAGATCGAGATCGTTGGGGCCGGGCTCCCTCGCCAGTCCATCGAGAATGGGATCGACAGGCTCCGCCTCCGCGAGACGGCGCGCCACATCCTCCGCGAAACGCGCATCGAGCGTATGCGTGAGAAGACCGAGTGACAGGGCATCCGCCCGCGACAGACCACGCCCCGACAGCGCGAGGTAGACACCGATGGATCGGGGCAGACGGCTGAGCCAATGAACAAGCCCGGCCTGCGGTACGAGGCCGAGCCCCACTTCCGGGAACGCCAGCCGGAAACCTTCGCCGCCGACACGATGCGTGCCATTCGTCACGATCCCGGCCGCCGCTCCCGCGCAATGACCATCGACGATTGAAACGATCGGCTTCGTGAAGCAATCCACACGCCAATAAAGTTCATACAGCGGCCGGAGATAGGCCGCCGCCGCATTCGGGCCGCCCGCCGCTGCGGCCGCAAGTTCCCTGAGGTCGGTGCCGATGGAAAAGACGCCGGGCACCCTCGACCGAACCATCACAGCGTAGACGTCCGGTGATCGGGCCCAGTCCCTGAGCCGGTCGATCAGAAACACGTGATCGACAGCCAGCAGACTGTTGCGTCGGTCGGCACCGGTCAGGAACACGTCGACCAGCGCCCCTCGTTGAACAACGTCTAGCGTCAGGGCTGTGGCCGCGTCGCCACGCGTACTGGTAGTTCTTCCGGAAATGACCCGCTCCGACACTATGAATTCGACATTTCGGACCGCAAAGACGACCCAGCGTAATCTTCTCGCCACAATCGACACAATCCTTGCAGGAAGCACAATTGCTGCAGCGCTACAGACACGTGAATAAATTGCGAAGTATACAGAGATGCGTACTGCTTCTGTGTGATTCGCGGCACGTTCGACGTTCAGGTCGGCCGCCGTTGCGGCCGGGAACGGAGATCGGGGTACGAGGGCTCGGGACCTAGGGATTACGGGAGTAACTTTGGGGAATCCAGCGCCGGCAGCCAGTTGCCGGATAGAATGGCTTGACCGAATGCGGGAGCGATCCTGGATGGAGTTGCAATACCTTTGCGACCGCGCCCCGCGGCTGTTGCGCGTCGATCCGTCCGAGACGGGCAGTTCGCACTCGGCTGGCACCCGGGACAGAACGCGCGGTTGGATTTTTGGTGGACTTGGCGCAGGTCTCCCTGCGAAGGAATTCGAAACGGTTCGATGAACGCCGTGTCGCTAACGGATGGGCGGGAAGAGCGATGAAGTCCAGCGTCAGACGAGTTGCACTGCCGACGCTTCCTTGCGCCCCACTGCCGCTCGTGGCGGTCCTGGTGTCGCTAGGCGTCGCGATGCCGTCCGGAGCCGCGTCTGCATCGTCCCCCGACCCTGTCCGCAGCATGCTGATTCCGCCGTCGACGGATACCGTTCGCGTCGCCCAGCCGCTACCTGCAACGACACCCGCCGCTCCCGCCGCTAAGAAGCCGCCCTCCGATTGGCCGAAAGTCCTGCCGAAGCCGAACGCGCCGCCTCCGGTCCCCGAATGGACGGAAGCGGAAATCGCCGCCGAACGCGCCCGCTGCACAGCGCTACTCAAAGGCTCGGACATCGTCGCCATCCCCGCGAGCCCCATTCGCGAGAACGAATGCGGCGCGGCGGCACCCGTCGAAATCGTCAGCGTCGGGAGAAATCCGCAAGTGGCCTTTTCGCCGCCGGCCCTCGTCACCTGCGACATGGCCGTGGCCATGAGCCGCTGGGTCGGGGAAGTGCAGCCGGTTGCCCGCAAGTTTCTCGGCGCCGAGATGGCGCGCATCGACGTCATGAGCGCCTACTCCTGCCGAAATGCCTATGGCCGCAAGGGCGGTCGTCTGTCCGAACATGGCAAGGCCAACGCGCTGGACATAAGGGGGTTCACGTTCGTGAACGGCGTTGCGTCTGATGTTCTGGACGACTGGGGCCCGACAGGTCGTGACATCCGCGCCCAGGTTGCCGCGGCAAAGGCGGCAGCCAAGAAAGCGGAAGCCGAGCGTGCAGCTACGGCGACCTTGCGCGGTACACAGCCGCCGGTATCGGACAAAACGTCGCCCGCCGTCGCGGCGAACCCTCCGGCTCGGCAAGAATCCGGCACAGGCGTCGTTGCATCGGACCCCTCTGCGGCCGCCCCCGTTATTTCCCAAGGATTCGCCCCGCCCGCCGTTTCGATCGGGCCCCGCGACGCAACCGGCATCCGCATCGGTGGCGACCGCCAGGGCAGTGATCGAGGCGTCGGCCTCTCACCCGTACCAGGAGTTATCGGCCGACTTGGTGGCCCGAAGCCGGATCTTACCGCCCCTGGGCCGACCCTGGTGTCCGCACCGCGCCGTGACGCACCATCGGCGAGCGACAAGCGAATGCAGTTCCATCGCGCCATCCACGGCATTGCATGCCGCATTTTCGGCACCGTCCTGGGCCCCGAAGCCAACGAAGCACACCGCAATCACTATCACTTCGATCTCGCCGAGCGCCGCTCTTCGAGCTTCTGCGAGTGAGCCGCAGAAAAGCGGCACCGGCGAAGGGCGCTCTGAACAGTCGTTCACGCTTTTACTGAAGCGCCTACTGAAGCGCCTGAAGACAGTCGACCGGCTCGCTTACTGTGGTGGCGATCTCAATACCGACAAGGCTTTCTCTATGTCGGCCAGCGTGTCGGCATGATCAGCCGACAGCCCGGCGGTGCGCATGCCGTCGTCGGCTGCCGCGAGCAATTGGAGAACCGAAACGCGCCAACGTTCCAGCGTTGCGATCTTCTCCCCGCGCGTCATCATGATCTCGTCGACGATTTCGAGCGGACTATCGAAGACGCTGGCCGGGTTATGCTTGGCCATTTGCGGGTTCAGACTGCCGATCTCACTCATGACGTCCTCCGGAATATCGGACCTTGGAAGGCCCGTGGGTTTGGATCAGACTGCGACGGCAACAACCAACTTTGAACACGCCTGCGACAATTAAACTTCTGAATTGCAACATTTATGTGTTTTTTGCCGCGCAGACGCGATTGGTTTGCTAAACTACGCTGACGCGCTATTGGTTCCAGTGGCATCTTCGCCCTTCCAGAGGGGAGCGGGGATGCCGTAATCAGAGCCTTTCCAACCTGGGTGTTGTTCTTCTGCATGACCGGTGTTGCATCAAATCGACTGCAACGACGACCGCTGGTGTTGAGCCTGCCGAACGTCCTGACCTACGCGCGCATCCTCGCCGTTCCGGCTGTCGTCGGTTTTCTTTATTTCATGCCGGGCCATACTGGCCGATGGATCGCACTGGGAATTTACGTCGCAGCCTGCATTACCGACTGGCTCGACGGCTTTCTCGCCCGCATCTGGGAGCAGCAGTCGAACCTCGGCCGCATGCTCGACCCGATCGCCGACAAGCTGCTCGTTGGCGCGACATTGCTGATGCTGACCTATGAAAACACGATCAGCGGATTGAGCCTCTGGGCCGCTGTCGTGATCCTGTGCCGGGAAATCCTCGTATCCGGCCTAAGGGAATTTCTCGCCGAACTGAACGTCAAGGTGCATGTCACCCGTCTCGCCAAATGGAAGACCACACTGCAGATGGTCGCCCTCGGCGTTCTGATCGCAGGAGCCGCTGGCGACGCGGTGCTGCCCGGTACGACGACGACAGGATTGGCCCTGCTCTGGCTCGCAGCGCTTCTCACGCTTTGGACCGGCTACGACTACCTCAAGGCCGGTGTTCGACATGCCATCGACAGTTGAACGGGGCCGACCATGACAGTGCGTGTCGTCTATTTCGCATGGGTCCGGGAGCGCATCGGCCGGTCCGATGAAACGATCGAGTTCCCGGCCGATGTGAAAACCGTCGCCGACGCGATCCGCTGGTTGAGCACGCGCGGGCCGGAGTATGAGGCCGCGTTCGCAAGACCCGATGTCGTCCGCGCCGCCGTCGATCAGACCCATGTCCCGCACGACACTTCGATCACCGGCGCCCGGGAACTTGCACTGTTTCCTCCGGTGACGGGAGGTTGAGTTATGACCGTCCGCGTCTCGGAAGCGGATTTCGATATAGCTGCGGAATGCCGGCGCCTCGTCGAAGCCGACAGGGACGTCGGTGCCGTCGTCACCTTCACCGGCACCGTCCGTGAAACGACTGCACGCGGCAAACTGCGCGCCATGACGCTCGAGCACTATCCCGGCATGACCGAGCGCGAGCTCGAGCGTGTCGAGGCAGAAGCCGCGAAACGATGGCCGGTGCAGGCCTCGCTGATCGTCCACCGCATCGGAGAACTGAAACCGGGCGACAATATCGTGCTGGTGGTCGTGGCCTCCGCCCATCGTCACGCGGCCTTCGAGGCGGCGTCGTTCATCATGGACTACCTGAAAACGGACGCGCCGTTCTGGAAGAAGGAAACGCTCGTCGACGGCAGCGGCGCCTGGGTCGACGCCCGCGAAAGTGACACGCAGGCCAGGGATCGCTGGCGCACGTGACTGCCCCGACGCTGCGCCTCAGTTCCCGAACAGCATGTCGAAGAAGGTCTTCGGCTTCTGCTTCGGTTTGGCCTCCCGCTGCGGGGGATTGTATCCCGATCCGGAAGGTCCGCTATTAGCCCAGGGCGACCAGGTCGGCATCCCGGTCGATGATTTTTTGGCCATCGGCCCGTCCGACGGCGCCAATGCGCGACGCGGTGCGGCGACTGCCGCCATGTCTCGATCTTCCGGCAACCGGGTCACGAGCTTGAAGCGCTCTTTCCCGCCATCCGCCGCCGCAACGTCGAGGATACCGTCCCCCCATGAGAACGTTGCCTCCTGCGGGCCGAGCTTTGCAACGACGATGCCCAGCACGTTCGCCTGAACGACGTCGACGATTGCCGCGTTCTCCTGCATCGCACCTTTTGCGTCGGTGCCGATCGTGCCCGCCGCGTAGTGCAACGTCCCAAAACCGCTGTGCGGCGGCTTCTTCCGCTCCCAGCCCGTGATTTTGGGCTGACCGGCACCAGACATTTCGAGCAGAACGCTCAATTTCGGAAACTGCGCGTTGCGAGCCCAGTATTCGTTACCCTGTGTCAGAACCCGCCAGCCGTCGAGGCCTGCGCCCGCCACCTCCTGCGCTTCCGTCCCCTGAGCAAACCCGAGGCGCTTGAGTGCCACCTGTGTCATGCGATGTCGCGGTGCGACCGCCGCAGCCTTGCGGTACGCGATGATTGCAGTATCACCCCGGCCGTACGCCTCCTCGATTTCGCCCTGCAGCCACAATGTATCGGCGGCGTTGGGCTGGAGCTTTTGCAACCGGTCGAGGTCACGTTCGGCAAGCGCCGGCTGCTGCATCTTGATATAGACGTAGCCACGGGCTGCGAACGCCGCGACCGATTTCGTATCGACGTCGAGCGCCTTCGTCAGATCGTCGAGCGCATCGTCGAAGGCACCAGTGAGTGCATGTCCGAAGCTCCGTCCGACATATCCGTCCGCACTCGCCGGGCGCAGTTCCGTCACGGTCGTGAAATCGGTAATGGCGCGCCCCGCATCCCCTGCAGCGAGATACGCTTCGCCCCGGTTGAGGTAATCGTCGACGCGCGTGTTGTCGAAAGCCAGCGCCCGCGAGAGATCGCTCGCCGCCTCTTCGAACTGCCCGACCAGCATGCGCGCTTCCGCACGGTTGCGATACGCCTGACCGTATGTGGAATTGAGCTCGGTCGCGCGCGAAAAATCGCGGATCGCCGCATGCGGTCGACCGGCCGCGATCAATGCGCGGCCACGACCGCTGAGTATGACGGGATCGCCTGGGCCGAGTTCGACTGCCCGGTTATAGTCCGCGAGCGCGGCGGCGACACCACCGGCCCTGAGTTGCGCCGCCCCGCGATTGGCATGTACGGCTGCGATATCGGGCGCCAGCAGCAGAGCCCGATCGAAATCACGCAGCGCTTCCTGCGGCTGCCCAAGCACCAGCAGCAGGTTGCCGCGGTTGACATACACGGCCGGATACTCCGGATAGAGCCGCGCCGCCTGGTTGAAATCATCGAGGGCGAGTTTGAACTGCTGCAGCCGCACCCGGGCCGCACCGCGGTCGGAATAGAGCATCGCCCGGCGTTCGTTACCGAGCGTCGCATCCGCGAGCGCAGCGCTCAGCGCTTCAACCGCCTGGCCGTCCTTGCCCTGACGCAGGGCCTGGGCGGCATCAAGGGCCTTGTTCGCGCTCGCTTCGTGCGCAAGCACGGCCAGCAATGGCATCGCAACACCGGCGACAGCCAGACACCTCCGCATCCTGTCACGTCTCGTTGTCATCCGGGCATTCTGTTCTCCGGTCCGGCACGCGCCCCTCCGCTGCACCGGATCGATTCGGGCTGGCGGCGATAATACGCCGGATCGGCGCTTTCGTCCCGACCCTGACCAACGCGCCAGATCACCGTGGCGGAAATGCGAACGGCCACCCGGAGGCAGCCGTTCTTTCCAGTTTAGACCCAGAAACCCAAGGCCCTCGAGGGGTCGCTGTCACTTGACGGTTTCGGCAGCCTTTTTCACGAACCGCCCGTCCCAGGTCTTGGCGGTATCGATCTTGGCTTCCTGCATGCCCTTGTCGAACTGCTGCAGGAACGCCATCGAGCGCTTGATGCTGTCTTCCGGAACCACACCGTCACGCGAGTAGGCTTCGAGCGAGGCCTTGACGGCGGAGACGTACAGCGCCTTGTCGCCGAGGTGGTACTCCGATGGCACGTTGTCCGCGATCTGCTCCGGCGTCGCCTTTTCCATCCACTTGAGCGTTTTGTAGACGGCGTTGACGAGGCGCTGCGTCGTGTTCGGGTTCTTCTCGATGAAGTCGCGCTTGAGATAGAGTACCGCCGCCGACATCGGCCCGCCGAACACCTTGTTGTTACCCTCGGTGGTGCGCGTGTCGTAGAGCACGACCGCGTCCCCGCCCGATACGAGCTTGGATACGACAGGCTCGATGTTGCTCATGGCGTCGATTTCGCCCTTCTGCATGGCGGCGACGGCCGCAGCACCCGTGCCGACACCGACGAAGGATGCATCGTCCTGCTTCAAACCCGCCTTCGCCATCAGATACCACGCGACCATGTTGGTCGAGGAACCCGGTGCCGTGACGCCGATTTTCGTACCCTTGAGATCCGCCGCCGACTTGATCTTGTCGGCCCTGTCCTTCTTGACCAGAAGCGAAATCGCAGGATACCGACCCATTTCCACGACCGAAACGATGTCCTGGTTCTTGGCCTGCATGCGCAGCGTGTGTTCGTAAGCACCGGCGACGACATCGACGGAACCGCCGACCAGCGCCTGCAGCGACTGCGAGCCGCCCTTGAAATCGTTAATCTCGACCTTCAGGCCCTGCTCCTTGAAGTGACCGAGCTTCTCGGTCAGCGCCAGCGGCAGATAATAGAGCGCCGGAGCACCGCCGACGCCGAGCTTCACATCGGTCTTCTCCGGCGCCTGCGCCATCGCACTGCCCGCGAGAAGTGATACGGCTGCAGCCACCATCAACTTTCTAAACATCTTTTCTTCGCTCCCTGCTCGTGTTTTGCTACCCCGATCGGCATCCGCAGTGTCGGATGCATAGGGCCGTCCGATATGGCTTGGTTGTCCCGCATCGGCGACGTAAGGTCAACATTGCCATACCCCCGGACCGGCACGGTGCATCCCTAAATACTGCCCGGTGAACGCTGCATCGAGACTAGGAGGAACTCCCATGGAAAACGATCGCGACGCCATCACGCGTGTCATCCAGACCTACTTCGACGGCCTGTACGAGGCCGACGCAGCAAAGCTCGAAAGCATTTTCCTCCCGACCAGCGCCCTGGCAGAAGTCCGCGACGGCAAGCTCTCCGTCACCCCGCGGGATACCTGGCTCGAGGCGGTGCGCAACCGCGCTTCGGCCAAGTCGCAGGGCCTCGAACGAGGCGATCGCATCCTCGCACTCGAAATCAACGGGCCAACGATGGCCTACGTGAAGGTGAATTGCCAGCTGCCGCCGCGCTTCTTCACCGACCAACTGTCCCTCCTCAAGGTCGATGGTCAGTGGAAAGTCGCCCAGAAGGTGTACCAGACGACGACCCGCTGAAACGATACGGCGATCAGCTTTGCTGGACCGGCGGCCGCCACTTGAGCAGCCGCCGCTCCACGACCGTGACAATCCAGTCGATGATGAGCACGAACGCCATCAGGATGACCATGCCGGCGAGCACGCCGGTGATGTCGAACACGCCCTCATACTGGTGGATGAGATAACCAAGCCCGGCACTGGCCCCGAGGTATTCGCCGACGACCGCACCGATGATGGCGAACCCGACCGACGTATGCAGCGACGAGAACATCCAGCTCATTGCACTCGGCCAGTAGACGTGACGCAGCAGTTGCCGGTCGCTCATGCCGAGCATCCGCGCATTCGACAGGATGACCGGGTTCACTTCCTTCACGCCTTGATAGACGTTGAAGAAAACGATGAAGAACACGAGCGTCACACCGAGCACGACCTTCGACCAGATGCCGAGCCCGAACCACAGCATGAAGATCGGAGCGAGAATGACACGCGGGAGGGCGTTCATCATCTTGATGTAGGGATCGAAGACGGCCGACAGCAGCGGCCGCCGCGCGAACCAGAACCCGAGCACGATGCCGAGTGCCGAGCCGATGACGAAAGCCAGCGTGCCTTCGAGCAGTGTGATCCAGAGATGCTTCCAGATCTTGCCCGTGGCGAAGAGTTCGACCACGCGCTCCCCGACCTTGAGCGGCTGTGAGAAGAAGAACTCCGGCAGGATGTACCAGGGCTTCGCGCCTGCCCCGCCACCGATGGGTACGGTCGAGGCGAAATGCCAGAACAACAAGGCGACCACGGCCACGAGGGCCTGGAGCGCCAGAAGCTTGATCCGCCCGATTGTTCCCCCTGTCATCAACCGATCTCCCCGCCATACGCCTTGACGACTTCCGACTTGAGCTGCCCCCAGATCAGCTTGTGCAGGTCGTGAAAGCGCGGTTGCAATCGAACTTCTGAAATGTCACGCGGGCGTGCAATGTCGATCCTGTGATCGCCGATGATGCGCGCCTCCGGCCCCGCGCTCATGATGATGACACGATCGGCGAGCGCGATCGCCTCCTCGAGATCGTGGGTGACGAACATCACCGCTTTCTTGTCCTGGCCCCAGAGTTCAAGCAGCACGTTCCCCATGATGAGCCGGGTCTGGGCATCGAGCGGCCCGAACGGCTCGTCCATCAACAGGATTTTCGGATCGCGGATCAGAACCTGGGCGAGCCCCACGCGCTTGCGCTGCCCACCGGAAAGCTGGTGTGAATACCGGTCGCCGAAGCTCTTGAGCCCCACCCGCGTGAGCCACGCCTGCGCCCGTTCATGCGCTTCGGACGACTTGACGCCCGCGATTTCGAGCGCCAGCGCCACGTTTTCGCGCGCCGTCTTCCACGGCATCAGCGCGTCCTGCTGGAACAGGTAGCCGGCATTTCGGTTGAGACCTGCGAGCGGCGCGCCAAAGATCTCGACCCGCCCCGTAGCCGGCTTCAGGAGCCCGGCCGCGCAGTTGAGCAACGTCGACTTCCCGCAGCCGGTCGGCCCGACGATGGCGACGAACTCGTGCGCGGAGACGTCGAGCGAGGCGTCCGAAACCGCCTTGAACACTCCGCCGTTGGGTTCAGGGAAGGACACATCGACCGAGGCCAGCCGCACGACCGGCGACGCCCGCTCGACCGCGACTGCGTCCACAGCACTGCTCACTGAAGCCAAGATCTACCCTCCCGTCGCCGGCCTTTCCGGCCGATCTCGTGACAGCGACCGATCGCTTGCGACCGGTTGCTGCATTGTCTCGCAGACCGGCCGCGAGGGGTCAAGAAATCGTACCGTCTCGGGGAGACGTCAGTGCGCCGGCCGCTTTTTCGGAGCGATCAGATCGGTGATCGTGCCCTCGTACATCTCAGCCGCCATGGCGACTGTTTCCGACAGCGTCGGATGCGGATGGATGGTCGCACCGATGTCGCCCGCTTCCGCACCCATCTCGATGGCGAGCGCCGCCTCCGCGACGAGATCGCCCGCATTGGGGCCCACGATGCCGCAGCCGACGATACGGTGGGTTGCTTCGTCGATCAGCACTTTCGTTACGCCCTCGTCGCGCCCCAGCGCGAGCGAACGCCCGGAAGCGGCCCACGGGAACGCTCCCTTGCCGACCTTGATACCCTTCGCCTTGGCTTCGGTTTCGGTCAGCCCGACCCAGGCGATTTCCGGGTCCGTGTAGGCAACCGACGGAATGACCCGCGCGTCGAACGCGCTCTTCATGCCCGATGCGACCTCCGCGGCCACGCGCCCCTCGTGCGTCGCCTTGTGCGCGAGCATGGGCTGACCGACAACGTCGCCGATGGCGAAGATATGCGGGACGTTCGTGCGCATCTGCTTGTCGACCGCGATGAAGCCGCGCTCGTCGACGTTCACGCCGGCCGCCGCAGCATTGATGAGCTTGCCGTTGGGCTTCCGTCCGACGGCCACCAGCATCATGTCGAACACGTCCGTGACCGGGCCCTCGGGCGTTTCCATGGTGACGTGCAGTCCGTCCGGCTTCGCCGCAACGGCCGTGACCTTGGTCTTGAGGCGGATCTTTTCGTACCGCTTCTCGATCCGCTTCATGAGCGGCGTTACGATGTCCTTGTCGGCACCCGGAATGATCTGGTCCATGAACTCGACCACGGTCACTTTCGCTCCGAGCGCGTGATAGACGGTCGCCATTTCGAGCCCGATGATGCCGCCGCCGAGAACGACGAGCCGCTTCGGCACCTGGCGCAGCTCCAGCGCACCCGTGCTGTCGATGACGCGCGGGTCGTCGTGCGGAATGAACGGCAGTGTCACAGGCTCCGAACCCGCAGCGATGATCGCATGATCGAATGTGACGGTCTTCGACGAGCCATCCTGAGCCGTCACCTTCATCGCCTTCGGCCCGGCAAACGTGCCGACACCCTGCACGACGGTTACCTTGCGCTGCTTGGCGAGACCGGAAAGACCACCGACCAGCTTGCCGACGACGCCGTCTTTCCATTTCTTGAGCGCGGCAATGTCGATCTGCGGCGCACCGAACGAGATACCATGCCCGCCCATGTCTTTCGCTTCGTCGACGATTTTCGCCGCGTGCAACAGCGCCTTCGACGGGATACAGCCGACATTGAGACAGACGCCCCCGAGTGTCGGCCAGCGTTCGACGAGCACGACCTTCTTGCCGAGATCGGCAGCGCGGAAGGCCGCCGTATAGCCGCCCGGACCGGCCCCGAGAACGAGAATTTCAGCGTGAAGGTCTCCGCCTGCAGGCACGGCGACAGGCGCGGCAGCCGGCGCGGACGAAGGCGATGCCGCAGCAGCCGGAGCGGCAGTCGCAGCCGAGCCGTCGGCCCATGTCGCGATCACACTGCCCATGCTGACACGGTCGCCGGGCTTGACCCGGATCTCCCCGATCGTGCCCGCCCGTGGCGCCGGCACATCCATCGTGGCCTTGTCGCTCTCGAGCGTGATCAACGCTTCGTCGGCCTTCACCACCTGTCCGGGCGTCACCAGCACTTCGATGACCGGGATGTTCTTGAAGTCGCCGATATCCGGAACCTTGATTTCGTTGCTCATCTGACGCCGGTCTTTCTGTGTAGCTTTCCCTCTCCCTCAAGGGAGAGGGTGCCCGAAGGGCGGGTGAGGGCTATTTGGAATTCGTGACACTGGAAGGCCCCCTCATCCGGCCCCCGGCCACCTTCTCCCCCAGGGGGAGAAGGAAAAACTACAGGATGAGACGCCGCAGGTCTTCGAGCGCCACGGCGAGATGCCGCGAGAACCGCGCCGCCAGCGCCCCGTCGATCACACGATGATCATAGGAGAGGCAGAGCGGCAGCATCAGGCGCGGCACGAATTCCTTGCCGTTCCACTGCGGCTGCATCTTCGAGCGCACCACGCCGAGGATCGCAACCTCGGGCGCATTCACGATGGGCGTGAACGCGATCCCGCCGATACCGCCGAGCGACGAGATCGTGAAGGTAGCGCCCTGCATGTCGGTCGCCGGCAGCTTGCCCGCGCGCGCTTTCTCGGAGATTTCCCCGAGTTCGCGGCTGATTTCCAGAATACCCTTGCGATCGACGTCCTTCAGAACCGGAACGACGAGACCGTCGGGCGTGTCCACCGCTACACCGATGTTGTAGTAGCGCTTCAGGATCAGCGCATCCTTCTCAGGCGACAGCGACGAATTGAATTCCGGATACTGCTTCAGCGTAGCCACCGACGCCTTCATCAGGAACGGCAGCAGCGAAACACGGTACGGTGCCTTCTTGTCGCCCTTGGCCTGATTGTCGAGTTCTTTCCGGTAGGCTTCGATCTCCGTGATGTCGGCCTCGTCGGTGTGCGTGACGTGCGGCACGTTGAGCCACGACCGGTGCAGGTGCGGACCCGAGATCTTCTTGATCCGCGACATCGGCTTCGTCTCGATCGGTCCCCACTTGGAGAAATCGACCGCCGGCACTTCCGGAATGCCCATGCCGCCGGAAACCGCGACCGCTCCTCCGGACGACTTGCCCGCGCCGAGGAACGCTTTCACGTCCTCCTTGGTGATGCGGCCGCCATCGCCCGTGCCCTTGACCTTTGCGAGGTCGACATCGAGTTCACGCGCAAGACGCCGCACGGATGGGCTCGCGTGCGCATTGCCGAAATCCATCGGCGGCGGCAGGAAACGCCCCGGAGACGACGACGCGGCCGGAGCCGCAGCGGCCGCGGCAGCCGCC
>DAOMWV010000048.1:0-15866 GCA_035436725.1 Hyphomicrobiaceae bacterium | reverse complement strand
CCCGACATCTTCGGTGTAAGCGAAGCGCTCTACCACTGAGCTAACCGCCCGTCGCGAAGGCGACGACGACCGCCGTCATAATGCCCGCGGGCGGCCGACGCAATGGCCGTTGCGTTCCGTGGTCCGAGATCGCTGCGGAGCGAGGGGCAGGTGCGCTGCCGCCAGGAGCCCGTGGGGTCGCATGCTGCGCACCAACGCGCTTATTAGCGTCCGCACCGGACAGGAAAAAGGGCGGCTGGTCGCCCAGCCGCCCAGTTCAGCCGGGTGCGCCGGATCTTCGATCCGGTGGCCTGTGACGTTGCGGGTCCGTGGCCGTGGTCGAAGTCTGTTCCAATTTAGCACAATTAATAGTTGTGTAAATATATAAACGGCAATTCAAAATGGTATCGCGATGGATGAGCCCGATCGCGCCCTCCGGTCTTGCCATGAAGGCATGACCGGCATGTGTCAGTTGGAGGCCGATCATCGCAGAAGGTACGGTTGCGCTACGGCAGGGCGTGCGTTAACACCGTTTCGCTCTTATCCGCCGCGTCGCCGGGCGCGGTTTTTGCGAGGATTGCATGCCGACGACCGCACTCCTGATGGATTATCTGCCGATCGCCGTGTTTCTCGGTGTCGCGGCCATCATCGGTATCGCGCTCATGGTGGCTCCGTTCGTCGTGGCGGTCTCGAACCCCGATCCGGAGAAGGTTTCGGCTTACGAGTGCGGTTTCAACGCGTTCGACGACGCGCGCATGAAGTTTGATGTGCGGTTCTATCTGGTCTCGATCCTGTTCATCATTTTCGATCTCGAAGTCGCCTTCCTCTTTCCGTGGGCGGTCGCCTTCAAGGAGATCGGAGAGTTCGGGTTCTGGTCGATGATGGTGTTCCTCGGCGTGCTGACCATCGGCTTCATCTACGAGTGGCGGAAGGGTGCGCTCGAGTGGGATTGATCCCGGCGTGCAACTGCACCTTCTGACAGATCGACATCCCGGCCCGCAGTCGCGCCGGACGGAAGTGACAAGGACGAGACAATGGCCCTGATCGTGCCGCCGCAGATGACGTTCGACAAGCCGGGAGAGGGCGGTTCGTCCATCGTGCCTGGCGGCGGCGATCGCGGTTTCACGACACTGTCGAACGAGCTTGCCGACAAGGGTTTTCTCGTTACCACGACCGACGACCTCATCAACTGGGCGCGGACGGGCTCGCTGATGTGGATGACGTTCGGTCTCGCCTGCTGCGCGGTCGAAATGATCCATTCGGCCATGCCGCGCTACGACGTCGAGCGTTTCGGTTTTGCGCCGCGCGCCTCACCGCGCCAGTCGGACGTGATGATCGTGGCGGGCACGCTGACCAACAAGATGGCGCCGGCACTGCGCAAGGTCTACGACCAGATGCCCGAGCCGCGCTACGTCATCTCGATGGGCTCGTGCGCCAACGGCGGCGGCTACTACCACTATTCCTATTCGGTCGTGCGGGGCTGCGATCGCATCGTGCCCGTCGACATCTACGTTCCGGGCTGCCCGCCGACGGCGGAAGCGCTCGTCTACGGCATCATGCTGCTTCAAAAGAAAATCCGGCGCACCGGTACCATCGAGAGATGATCTTGCGGGCTAACCCTGAGTTCGGGAGCGTAGCATGGCGTTTCTGAAATTGAGATGCGAGACCGCGTATCACACGGGCGGGATCAAGACGACGCTCGGCAAACGGGATTTTGCACGGAAGCTCACACGGATCGGACTGCCGGCCAAGGTGCAGGGCGGGATCGTCTATGTGACGTGCGGGCAGGATACCTGGGCGTTCGGGGAGTGGGAGCAGGACGGTCTCGAGGAGACAGGCTGGCTCAAGTTCACGACGGACGGGGACATCGGCACGTTGAGCCGCCGGCTCGCCGAGCACGGCATCCGCCACAAGTTCGATCACAGCCGGCCGTTCGACCTGCAGACGGACGACGTTCGGTGTGTGACGCAGTACGAGCATCGCTGGGACAGTGGCAAGGTGCCGTATCGTCCGGGCGGGATGCCGAATATCGAGACTTTTGACGAGCGGCTCTGAGGGGGCGGCGCGGGTCGTTTTCGAGCTGCGGGGAAGGAACTGGAAATGACAGTAATGACAGCGGAAGCGCTCGACGGGGCTGTTGCGGCGGCGCTGGGCCCACTTCTCAAAGGCAAGAAGATCGCGTTCGGCGAGCTGACGATCGCTGTCGCGCGGGGCGACATCGTCGCGGTCCTGACGAAGCTCCGCGACGATCCGGCGCTGTCGTTCGATCTGCTGATCGACATCTGCGGCGTCGACTACCCGGAACGCACCGAACGGTTCGACGTCGTCTATCATCTGCTCTCCCCGCGGCGGAATGCGCGCCTCCGCATCAAGTGCACGACCGACGAGAACGAGCCGGTGCCGAGCGTCGTCTCGGTGCATCCGTCCGCCAACTGGTACGAGCGGGAAGCCTTCGACATGTACGGCATCCTGTTCTCTGGACATCCCGATCTCCGCCGCATCCTCACCGACTACGGCTTCCAGGGACATCCGCTCCGGAAAGACTTCCCGCTCACGGGCTTCGTCGAGGTTCGCTACGACGACGAGAAGAAGCGCGTCGTCTACGAGCCGGTGAAGCTCAACCAGGAATTCCGCTCGTTCGATTTCGAGAGCCCGTGGGAGGGCGCGAACTACGTCATCCCCGGTGACGAGAAGGCGTCCGGCCAACCGCCGAAGGCGAATTGACGCTCATGAAGCCGACGCTCAAACCCGGTGTGTCCGACAGCCACGTCTTCGACGTCACGGACGCGCAGACAGTGCCGAACCTGCCGATCGGCAATGGTCTATTTACCGACATTCCGCACGTGCTCGCGACCGCCAACATGATCGCGATGATGGAAGGCACGTCGACGAAGGTCCTCGGTCCGCACATGGATGCGAACGAGGGTTCTCTCGGCATTCTCGTCAATGTGACGCATCTCGCAGCGACGGTGCCGGGCCAGAAGGTCACGGTGACGAGCGAGGTCACGGCGGTCGAAGGCCGCAAGATCACGTTCAAGGTCACAGCACACGACGGTATCGACAAGATCGGCGAAGGCATACACGCGCGGATGGTCGTGCCGTGGGACAGGTTCAAGGCCGGGGTTGCGGCCAAGTCGCAGAAGGCGCGCGGCTAGGACAGTTTGGAATTATCAGGGCGAGCGATCTCCCGAGCAATGCAAGGACAGAGGCCCATGGCCGAAACTGACATCCGTAACTTCCACATCAACTTCGGGCCGCAGCACCCGGCGGCGCACGGGGTGCTTCGGCTCGTGCTCGAACTCGACGGCGAGGTCGTCGAGCGCGTGGACCCGCACATCGGGCTTCTGCATCGCGGCACCGAAAAGCTGATCGAGTACAAGACCTACACGCAGGCGATCGGTTATTTCGACCGGCTCGACTACTGCGCACCTATGAACCAGGAGCATGCGTTCTGCCTCGCGGTCGAGAAGCTCCTCGGCATCGAGGTGCCGAGGCGCGCGCAGCTCATACGCGTGCTCTATTCCGAAATCGGCCGTATTATGTCGCACATCCTCAATGTGACGACGCAGGCGCTCGACGTCGGTGCGCTAACGCCGACGGGCTGGGGCTTCGAGGAGCGCGAGAAGCTCGTCGTCTTCTACGAGCGCGCGTCGGGTTCGCGGATGCATGCGAAATTTTTCCGCGTCGGCGGCGTGCATCAGGACCTGCCGGAAAAGCTCATCCGTGACATCGCGGAGTGGTGCGCCCCGTTCGAGAAGATCCTCGACGACATCGAGGGCCTTCTCTCCGACAACCGCATCTTCAAGCAGCGCAACGCCGAGATCGGCATCATCTCGCTCGAAGACTGCTTCCGCTGGGGCTTCACGGGCGTGAACGTGCGTGGCTCCGGCGCGGTCTGGGATCTCAGGAAGTCGCAGCCTTACGAGTGCTATGACGAGCTCGATTTCGACGTTCCGGTCGGCAAGAACGGCGACTGCTACGACCGCTATCACCTGCGCATGGAAGAGATGCGGCAGTCGGCGCGCCTCATGAAGCAGTGCTGCGACAAGCTGCTCCTGCCCGAAAACCAGGGTCCGGTGTCTGCCGCCAACAAGAAAGTCGTGCCGCCGAAGCGGGGCGAGATGAAGCAGTCGATGGAGGCCCTGATCCATCACTTCAAGCTCTACACCGAAGGCTTCCACGTGCCCGAGGGCGAGGTTTACGCGTGCGTCGAAGCGCCGAAGGGTGAGTTCGGCGTCTATCTCGTCTCGGATGGCTCGAACAAGCCGTACCGTTGCAAGATCCGCGCGCCGGGCTATCCGCACCTGCAGGCGATGGACTTCATGAACCGCGGGCACCTGCTCGCCGACGTATCGGCCATCCTCGGCTCGCTCGACATCGTGTTCGGCGAGATCGATCGGTGATGCCTTACACGCAGATCGCGCTGCACTGGCTATCGAGCATCGTGATTTTTGCGCTTGTTGCGTTCGTCGCCCGCCGGTCTCGGAGTGACATGCAGGGGATACTCGCGGGCGTCTTCATTGGCCTTGCGGTTGGCTACTTGCTCAACACGGTCATTCACTTCGCTGTCATGTTTTATCCGGTCGGGATGTTCGACCCCTGGATCGCTGCGAAGCTGAGGCAGTTTGGATTTGTGAAGTAGCGATGTCCTCCATCCCCGCCTGCCCCACGTGCAAGTCCGAGCACGTCTACGAGGACGGCGTGTTGATGGTGTGTCCGGAGTGCGCGTACGAGCTCACGGCGGGCGCTGTGGCGGGGAGCGACGAAGACGGCCCGCGCGTCTTCAAGGACGCGAACGGCAATGTCCTCGCCGACGGCGATACCGTCACCGTCCTCAAGGACCTGAAGCCGAAAGGCTCGTCCACCGTCGTCAAGGCCGGTGCGAAGGTGAAGAACATCCGCCTCGTCGACGGAGATCACGACATCGACTGCAAGATCGATGGTATCGGGCCGATGCAACTCAAGACCGCGTTCGTGAAGAAGGCGTGAGCCGTCAAAGCCCGAGCGCGAGCTTGCCCCACATCAGCGCGAGGATGGCGAGGCTCGTGTTGAAGAAAAGCACGCGCGCGGGGACCCAGCGGTCGGCAAGGTGGACGAGGGAGTGGGCGATCCTGAGGCCCACATAGATCCACGCGAGACGCCAGAACCAGATGTCGACGGCGCCGATGTGCAGCGCAAGCAGGCACGCCGCGTAGAACAGGATCGGGCTTTCGGTCAGGTTGATGTAGTTGCGGTTGGCGACGCGGAGGTCGGGCGGCACCTTGACGCTGTCGGAATAGCGGAAATCGTCGAGCGTGACGCGGCCTTTCAGCATCGCAAGGCCGCGCGCGATTTCTGTCCAGGCGATGACGTTGAGCGTCAGAAAGGCGAGTGTCGCCATGGGCCAGACGAGATCGTAGTTTTGCGCGGCGGGCACGATGACGGGTCTCCTCGCGGGTGATGCGCGCGCACACTGCCGCGAAGATGCCGGTGCTGCAAGCGCGGGCTGCACTTATGGGGGGCGATGGTTAAGCAGGTGTGACGCGCGTGGCTCGCGTGCATCGTTCACTCAGTGCGTCAAAGTGCCGTGCCGTAGCCGCCATTGAGGTTTACGTGGTCGGCAGCGGCGGCCTTGCGATCCGCGACGAGGCGCGCAAGCGATGCGGGCGATACATCATCCGAGAACCGGTAGAGAAACGTCGTTCGGCCGGCGAGGATGACGTGGGCATAGATCGCGAGCCGTTCGACCACCTTGGTCGATCCTTCCGGTACGATGCGGACGAGGAGACCGAGATAGCAGCCGTTCTGGTCCTCGCCGAGGACGCCGAGGAAGGCATTGCCGGCCAGCTTGATCTTTTCGCGCCCCGCAGCGAGGCGACGTTCCATCTCGTCCGTCACGCCCGATGCCACGCTGTCGCCGTGCTGGCGCATGGCCTGGCAGGAGGCCTTGATGAGCGCGCGCTCCCTGCCGGTGTGATCGACAGTGGCTGGGACGATCTGTGTCTGGACCTGGGTGTATTCGGTCAGCGCCTTAGTGCGGCCGGCGCGCCAGCTTTCGAGCATCCTGCAGTTTACGGTCGTGAGCTGGAGCGTATTGACGTTCTGCAGGAGGCGCTCGGTCGCGGTGACGACACGGCTGTCGGCGGGGTGGTTACGGTCCATGGCGCATTCGCCCGCCGGAATACGCAGACGGATGTCGCGGGTGCCGCTCTGGGCGGTCACGATTGATGCTGCGGGCGCAGACGGAGACGCCCGTTGCTCCGGTGTCGCCCGTTGCGCGCCAGCGCCGGTGCCCAGGACTGTCGCGAGCCCCGATCCCAGCATCGCGATCGTGGCTGCGCGCACCAGTTTTCGTTTTGACATGGAGCCTCCTCGATCGACCGGACCTCCGAGGCCGGCGACGTCATTCTTCCGGCGTGCCGAGCGATCTGACAAGATAGGTGCGCGCGGCGGCATCGGGTGAGCGCGTGCCGGAGAGCACGTCGTCGGTCAGTTGTGACAGTTCGGCCGGCGGCGCATTGCGGATGGCGCGCGTCACAAGATCGGCGGCGGCACGAGCAATGAGAAAGCGTGCACGACGGCGGCGTCGCTCGGCCGGCGTGAGGCGATTGCGGAGTGCGTCGGCGAGGCGCGCGATCTCGTCGGCAAGCTCAGTGACACCGGCGCCGGAGATCGCCGACGTCCGGATTACCTTCGGTAAAGGCTCGGTCGTGCGCAGTGACAGTGCGGATGTGAGTTCCTGCGCTGTCTGCTCGGCGCCGGGGCGGTCGGCCTTGTTGACTACGAGGACGTCGGCGATTTCGAGAAGTCCGGACTTCATGGCCTGGATGCCGTCGCCGAGGCCGGGGGCGGATAGCACGATGCGTACGTCGGCGACTTCGGCGACGTCGATCTCGTTCTGGCCCGTGCCGACGGTTTCGAGCACGATGACGTCCTTGCCGGCTCCGTCGAAGGCGTCGATGACGCGAACGGCCGCTGGTGAGAGGCCACCGAGATGGCCGCCTGACGCCAGGGAGCGCATGAAGACGCCGTCGTCGGCGATGGTGGCCGTCATGCGGATACGGTCGCCGAGGATCGCGCCGCCCGAAATCGGGCTCGAGGGGTCGACGGCGATGATGGCGACGGATTTTCCGGCGGCCCGGAGTGTGCCGACATAGGCGTTGACGAGCGTGGACTTGCCGCCGCCGGGCGGGCCGGTAAAGCCGACGACGAGGGCCCGGCCGAGATGGGGGGCGAGGGCGGCAACGATGGCAGGCATGGCCGGGGAGGCGCGCTCGAGTTCGGTGACGATGCGGCTCGTGGCGAGGCGCTCGCCCGTGCGCATGCGGGCGACGAGTGCGGCGATGTCCGCGTCATCGCCCTGTCGTCTCAATGTTGCGGGCTCGGATCGATCGTCGGACACGTCGGGAGGTCTCTCGGGGACCGGCTCGAGGCCGTCCGGTGCTCATACAGGCAGACATGCTGCGGTGCAACGGACGGAGTGGCCGCTGGTCAGGAGTGGATGTCCCTACGGCAGCCGGGTTGCTGCCCGGCGACGCGGTCTCTCGACATATGGCCACATTTTCGGCCATGAAGCGTCGTCAATCGGATCGGGTCCCGCCACATCGCGTGCGGGGTACGTACAGAAGGTGTGTGCGAGGGCAATCATGACGTTGCAGCGGGTAGCACTCGCGACGTTCGGGATCATCGTCGGCTTCTTGTTCAGTGTCGGCAGCGCGACGACGGTTGTGGCGCAGTCGCGTCTGACGGATGCCGAACTGGCCAAGGCTCTCGTGCGCGGGGGCCATGTCATCGTCATGCGCCATGCGGCGGCCGATCCCGACAAGGCCGACACCGACCCTTTGAATTTCGCCAATATCCGGCGCCAGCAGCCATTGACGGAGGGCGGAAAGGCGTCGGCGCGTGCGTTCGGAGAGGCGATGCGCCGGCTCGGCGTCAAGTTCGAGGCCGTCCTGACGAGCCGGTTCAACCGGGCGGTTCAGACCGCAGTTCTCGCGGGATTCGCCGATCCGAAGCCGAGCCTGGCGCTGACCGAAGGATCGCTGGTGGTATCGCCGAACGAGAATCGAAATCGTGCCGTCATGTTGCGACAGATCATGGGGCAACCGGTAACGCCGGGGTTCAACCGTCTGCTGATCTCGCATCGCGCCAACCTCGCCCAGGCGCTGGGGCGCGAATGGTATGAGGTGAAAGAAGGCGAAGCGTCGATTTTCAAGGTCGACAACGGGGCCTATACGCTCGTTGCCCGGGTCCAGATCGACGAATGGCCGCGAATTGCCTCGCAAGGGAAGTAACAGGCCCTCCCTGGGGCCATGACTCCTGCAGTAGCGCCCTGTCCGAGCCCAGCGAGGCGAGTCGCGCTCATTAGGTTTGCAAATGACAAGCGCGCGGCGCGGCGAAGTGCGACTTTTCCACACTAAACGGCTGTGAATCGACGCCATACGAGGTCGATTTTCCCGCGCGATGGTATTAAACACTTGTTCTTGCAGCGCTAATTGCAGCTTTTTGGCTTTGTGGCGTTAGCGCCACATCGGGTTCCAATTGGCACAGATACAGGGCTTGGCGCGTTTTACCTGCCAGCCGACTCGTTTAGTAACAGTTGCATAGTGTTCGTGCGGCATGGTCCTTCGGGATCGCGTGTTGTCCACCTGGGTTCTGCAGGCTCGAGTTCAGCGGCAGAGACCGGACACACAACAGGAAGCAAGCCTGGCTTAGTGCGCCGCACTCCGTCCCTAGTTGCGTTGAGTTCGAAACGCGTTTGATCCGCGACGTAAGCGCACACGCGCGTGCGTGCGTCTCGGAACACACGCGGGCAGTCGCCGGGCTGCGCGTGAAACGCTTCCTGCAAGACACTCACAAACCTCTACGGAGAGACTAAATGAAAACCATCAGCAAAACCGCTGTCGCAATCGCGGCCGGCATGCTGTTCAGCATGGGTTCGGCGCAAGCCGCTGACCTCGGGGGCAACTGCTGCGCCGATCTCGAAGAGCGCGTAGCCGAACTCGAAGCCACGACTGCTCGCAAGGGCAATCGCAAGGTTTCGCTGACCATCTCTGGTCAGGTCAACCGTCTGATCATGTCGTTCGACAGCAGCTTCGCACCGGCCGGTGGCCTCGCGAAGAACACCTATTGGGGCCTCGACAACACGAACACGTCTTCGCGTTTCAACCTCACGGGTCGCGCCAAGATCGACGGCACGCGTAACGCCGGCTTCAACATGACGATCGAAGTCGGCTCGGGTGGCCGCTCGGTTGCCGTGTCGCAGGCACGCGCTGAAGCTCCGACCGTTACGGGCCACGTTGGCACGGGCGATCTGAACGATCACTCGATCATGATGCGCGACGCCAACGTCTGGTTGGAAGACACGCGCCTCGGCCGCGTCACTCTCGGCCGTCTGACGCAGTCTGGTCCGCAGGGCACGATCGACCTCGGTGGCATCGGCGTTATCGCTCCGGGCACCGTGCTCGTCGGCAATGGCCTGCTGTTCGCAACCGGCTTCAGCATCGGCGCCGGCTTCGATCAGGCTGCTGACTACAACAAGCGCATCGACGGCATCCGCTACGAGTCGCCGACCTGGCAGGGCTTCCAGCTCGCTGCTTCGTACGGTGAAGCGAGCAAGGTTGCTCCGTTCACGGCTGGCCAGGAAGATCTGGGCAACGCCTACGCGGTCAACCTCCGCTACGCCAACGAGTTCAACGGCGTCCGCGTCGCTGCGGCCATCGGCTACGAGCGTCTCGATCAGGACAGCATCGTGACCGGTGCTCACCGCAACAACGAGAAGGAGATCTTCGGTCTCTCGGGTTCGTTGATGCACGTCCCGACTGGTCTGTTCGTTCAGACCGGCTGGTCCAAGGTTGAAACCGATCTCGCTCGCGAAGGCACCTACTGGCACATCGCTGCCGGTGTGACGCGCAACTGGTTCGGCATCGGCAACACGTCGCTGTACGGCGAATACGGCATCGGCAAAGACATGTTCTTTGTCCATGAAGTCGCTGGCTCGGCGCTTGGTCAGGACATGAAGTTCTGGGGCCTCGGCGTTGTTCAGAACATCGACGCGGCTGCGATGGAGCTCTATGCTTCTTACCGCAACTTCTCGACGAACATCGCTACTCAGGACGATATCGGCCTCTTCACGGCTGGTGCTCGCATCCGGTTCTGATCCTTCTCGGATCTGAAGCAGGAAGGCCGCTCGAAAGAGCGGCCTTTTTGTTTTGGCAATTCCGTCGGGCTTGTGCGGGAGTGCTGGAATTGGCAGGTTCGGCCGGGGTGGTTTTGTCAGGGGAAGGGAATGCGGCTTTTTCTGCTCATCTTCATCGGGGTCATGCTTGCTCTCGCGCTGGTCGGGTTCATGGCCGACAAGCGTGCGGAGGCCGGCGATCCCGACTGCACGCCGGGGCTCACGCTGTTGCCGGGTGATATCAAGTACGAGAGCGGGGACGGGCGGGTGAGGATCTATTTCCCGATCGTCACGTCGATCGTCGCGAGCATCGTGCTGACGATCCTGCTGAGATTGCTCGGCTAGGACGATACCGGGCAACCAAAACGGGGACAGTGACTATTTTCCCATAAGGAAAACATTCACTGTCCCCGCTTTTGTATTGGTGCGGTCGAGAGGACTCGAACCTCCACGGGTTGCCCCGCTACCACCTCAAGGTAGTGCGTCTACCAATTCCGCCACGACCGCAGCAGTGGGTTTTGCGGGCTCGAAAGCACACGAAACACACCGGACGCGGCTCTGTAGCAAAGACGTGGCGGAGTGACAAGAGTGATCGGCTGGGGCCGATGAGATAGTTTACGGGCCGTCTCGGTGCGACTTCGATGTCGGCTCCATCGGCGTCCTGTCGGTGGGGATCCAGAGCATGAAAGCGGTGGCGGAAACGGCCGCGGCGACGACGGTGAGGGGTAGGGCCGAGGCGAGGGTTCCGGCCCAGTAGGTGGTGAGGGCCGCAGAGCCCCAGGCGAATGCGAGGGCCGTCACCTTGACCGACGGCCGGACGGCTTTGCGCTCCTCGAAGCGGCGTGCCTCGACGAGAGCGGACTGCAGGATGGGGATACGCTCCAGCCAGCGCGTCATGCGCTCGGAGGATCGCGCGAAGGCCCAGAGCGCCACGATCAGGAAAGGCGTGGTCGGCAACCCGGGAAGCACCGCGCCGAGAAGTGCGAGGCCCGTGAAGACAATCCCTACGAGGATGAGGAGCGGCCTCTGCATTGTATGGTCCGGAATTGCATCAGATAGTGGCTGTTCGTACGTATATGGTCACGAAGTCGGGGAGGACGGAAGTGTCGTGAGGCCGACGGTCGTTTTTCCAGCCGAGCCCGCGTTCGATCGTGCCGCGACGAGGCGGATCGACCGCGAACTCGCCGACTACATCGAGGACATCGCGGAGCAGCCGCTCGAGTTTCGCGGGGCACATGCGATCGCGCATTCGGCAGCGAACCACCGGCATCTCTGGATGATCGAGGCACGGGCCGAGCACGACCGCAGGATCGATCTCGCATTCAGGGTGCGGGCGGTCAGCTACATCCTCCACCGGTGGCGTGACAGACTTCCGACCTATGCTCCGTCTCAGTCAGCCGGCTTTCGCATGTACCTCTACGAAGACATCGCGCCGACGGTTTCTGTCGTCGCGGAGACGGGCGCGGGATGCCCCTACGGAGGAGAGCTGACATTCGTCGACAGGATCGAGGATGTGCTCGCGCCGTTCGCCGGGCGGTCGTGGACTGCGAATTTTCGTGCGTCCTGGCCCGAGCCGGAAGTGGTGCTGTCGGTGATCGGCAAGAATTCGGGATCGTTGCGTCGGTCGTCGCAGGCGCTCGGCGTCGGGCTCGCGGAGTTGCGGCGGCTGATCGAATGCTACGATCTCGCAGGCGAGGTGAACGCGGTGAGAAAGTCTATGCAGCGACGGCCGGCCCGCTTCGGCGATCAGGACGGGATGCTGCCGAAGCTGCGTATCTGGGAGCAGCGGATTGCGCCGTTCGCGTGACGGCTGTCACGAGATTACCGGCGGCCGAAGCCCGTCGGTTTTGCGGTGGGCGCCTGGGGGTGCAGTCTGTTGTCGTTGCTTGTCAGGATGCGCTGGCGTTCGACACGACGCGCGTTCGTGGCGTCCGTAGCCAATCTGTTGGAGCGTGCCCAATACGCATAGCCGCCGACGCCAGCGATTACTGCCGCGATTGCGATCGCGACGACCTGAAGCATCGATTCCATCTGGACCTCTTAGGGACACCGCTCGAGAAAGTCGAAGTGCGGGTCGCTGTAGCGGCCAACGGGGCGGATCACGCATCTTCGCTGCAAATAGCTGAAGAAAGACGTAATTGTCGGCGCAAGAATTGATCAATTCGGCAGTGCGGCAAGTTCGTACGGCCGTGCGCGTGCAGGGATTTTCGTGTCGAGAGGCGTGGGATCGGCGTGGATTCGTACGCACCGGGTTGCTTCTGGAAGCGGTAATGCTTGTGGCGTCTCGAATTTCGCGCTATATGGGTACTTCGTAGTTTGGCCGGACTGCAGGTCCGATTGCCTTGTTTGTCTGCCCGGGCGCTTTCGAGGCGCCGTACACGATCAAGCTCAAACCAATCAACGAACACAACGCGTCGCCCGTCCGGGTGCCGTGACTACTGGCGCATGCCATATCGACTAATGGAGTGATGACGTGAACAAAGGCGTCGTGAAGTTCTACAATGATCAAAAAGGTTTCGGCTTCATTCAGCCGGACGACGGAAGCAAAGACGTGTTCGTGCACGCCACGGCGCTGGAGCGGGCGGGTATCGCGCGTCTCAACGAAGGCGACGTGGTGACGTTCGATACGCGCGAAGATCGCCGTACCGGCAAGACCGCCGTCGACAATATCGCGAAGGCGTAAGCGCCCGCGACCGGGGGTTCGGATCGTTCGATCCGAACCTTCTTTCGGCGTCATCGTGCCCTGGCCTGCGGCCTGGGGCAGCCTGCGATTGGACCAAACCGGAGCACGCGGCAATGGCGCATCTTTTCAAGGTCGGACAATTGGTCGACTTCACGCCGGATCGATCGAGGATGGCGTCGTCGTCGCAGAAGTATGAAATCATCCGGTGCCTGCCGCCCGACACGAGTGGCGTGAACCAGTACCGGATCAAAAGCAAAGCCGAGATGTTCGAGCGGATCGCGCGCGAAGGCGAGTTGAAGCGCCGCGTCTGAGCACCGACGGTGCGGCTGTGCAGAACAGCAGGATAGAACCAAGATGAAACGCAGAAAACCGAACGGGCGCGCGAGCGTGTTCCGTTACGACGTGATCTATGAAGATGGAAGCCGTGCTTCCAACCGCAAGATCGAGGCTGACGACATCGTCGGCGACGACCGGGATGCAGCAGTCAAGGCGTTCTTCGAATCGCAGGATCGGGAAATCGCCGCCATGTCCGGGATGCCACGCGGGCCGATAAAGAGCGTCAGCCGATCCGGCAGTGACAAGTGACACGGATCGAAAGTTGAAACGGCGGCCCCTCACGAGCCGCCGTTTTTGTTTATCGAGCCCGTCATCGCGAGCGCCTTACGCCGCCATCGCCTTTTTCAGGTTCTCGTCGATCTTGTCGAGGAAGCCGGTGGTCGAGAGCCATTTCTGATCGGGGCCGACGAGGAGTGCGAGGTCTTTGGTCATGAAACCGGCTTCGACAGTGGAGACGCAGACTTTTTCAAGCGCGGTGGCGAATTTTGAAAGCTCGGCATTGCCGTCGAGCTTGGCGCGATGCTTCAGGCCACCCGACCAGGCGAAAATCGACGCGATCGAGTTGGTGCTCGTCGCCTTGCCCTTCTGATGCTCGCGGTAGTGGCGCGTCACGGTGCCGTGCGCGGCTTCGGCCTCGACGGTCTTGCCGTCGGGCGTCATCAGTACGGATGTCATGAGGCCGAGTGAGCCGAAGCCCTGGGCAACCGTATCGGATTGCACGTCGCCGTCGTAGTTCTTGCAGGCCCAGACGTAGCCGCCCGACCACTTGAGGGCGGAGGCGACCATGTCGTCGATGAGGCGGTGCTCGTAGGTGAGCTTGCGCTTTTCGAACTCGGCACGGAATTCGGCGTCGTAGACGGCCTGGAAGATGTCCTTGAACTGGCCGTCGTACTGCTTGAGGATCGTGTTCTTGGTGGAAAGATAGACCGGGTAATTCTTCAGGAGGCCGTAGTTGAACGACGAGCGCGCGAAGTCGCGGATGCTGTCGTCGAGGTTATACATGGCCATCGTGACGCCGGAGGCGGGCGCCTTGAAGACCTCTTTCTCGATCACGGTGCCGTCATCGCCGACGAACCTGATCGTCAGTGTGCCTTTTGAGGGGAATTTGAAATCGGTGGCGCGGTACTGATCGCCGAAGGCATGGCGGCCGATGACGATCGGCTCGGTCCAGCCGGGCACGAGGCGCGGCACGTTCCGGCAGATGATGGGTTCGCGAAAGATGGTGCCGCCGAGGATATTGCGGATGGTGCCGTTGGGGCTCTTCCACATTTCCTTGAGATTGAATTCCTTGACGCGTGCCTCGTCGGGCGTGATCGTCGCGCACTTGACGGCGACGCCGTGCCTCTTCGTGGCGTTGGCGGCGTCGATGGTCACCTGGTCGTTGGTGCGATCACGGTTTTCGATACCGAGATCGTAGTACTCTAGGTTCACGTCGAGATATGGGTGGATCAGCTTCTTCTTGATGAAGTCCCAGATGATGCGCGTCATCTCGTCGCCGTCCATTTCGACGACCGTGCCTTCGACCTTGATTTTCGCCATAGCTTCGACAGCCACCACTCGAGGTTGGACTCACATGCGCGCATGCTGCATCCGGGATGATGCATGCGCGACGAGTCGGTTGCGTTCCAGCGCCTCTTAGCATCGAGGGGCTTGCCGCGAAAGCATACGACATCATGGACTTAGGTCGTAACGCACGGTGCCTCATTCATGAGCGCTTCGCCGTGTCGGAAGGCAGCTTGCGGGGCAAATGCGCGCCGGCACGCGCGGCACGCGGGCGACGACAAAAAACCGCCCGATGCGGTGTTCGCATCGGGCGGGTCGGGATCGTGAGATGTCGGCGCCGAGCGGCGTCAGAGCGCGGCCAGCGCGTCGTTCAGCGTCTTGCTCGGACGCATTGCGGTCGAGGTCTTCTTGTTGTCGGGCCAGTAGTAGCCGCCGGTGTCGACGGGCTTGCCCTGTGCGGCGATGAGTTCGGCGTTGATCTTCGCCTCGTTCATGGCCAGCGCTTCGGCGAGCGGCTTGAAGCGGTCGGAGAGTTCCTTGTCCTTGTTCTGCGCCGCGACCAGGGCCTGGGACCAGTAGAGCGCGAGATAGAAGTGGCTGCCGCGATTGTCGAGCTCGCCGACCTTGCGGGCGGGCGAGCGGTTGTGGTCGAGGATCTTGCCGATGGCCGTGTCGAGTGTCTCGGCGAGGACTTTCGCCTTGTCGTTCTTGTAGGTGTCGGCGAGATGTTCGAGCGAGGCGCCGAGGGCGAGGAACTCGCCGAGCGAATCCCAGCGGAGATAGCCTTCCTCCTGGAACTGCTGGACGTGCTTCGGGGCGGAACCGCCGGCGCCGGTCTCGAACAGGCCGCCACCGGCCATCAGCGGGACGATCGAGAGCATCTTGGCGGACGTGCCGAGTTCGAGGATCGGGAACAGGTCGGTCAGATAGTCGCGCAGCACGTTGCCGGTGACCGAGATCGTGTCCTGGCCCTTGCGGATGCGCTCGAGCGAGAACCTCATGGCATCGTCGGGGGCGAGGATGCGGATGTCGAGGCCGCTGGTGTCGTGGTCTTTCAGGTATTTCTCGACCTTCGCGATCACCTGGGCGTCGTGGGCGCGCTTCTTGTCGAGCCAGAAGACGGCGGGGGTGTTCGTCAGGCGGGCGCGGCGCACGGCAAGCTTGACCCAGTCCTGGATCGGCGCGTCACGGACGGCGCACATGCGGAAG
>DAOMWV010000047.1:0-16137 GCA_035436725.1 Hyphomicrobiaceae bacterium | reverse complement strand
GCTGCCGGTCGACGGCATCGAACTTGCTGCTGGCCTCGCGCAGGCGGCCGGCATCGCCGCGGTCGGACATGTCGGACGGCGCGAAGCTGGGCCGCCGGATCGTGGCGACGCCGGCGGGATAGTAGCCGCGCTTCAGATACAGCTTTCCGACACGCGCCGCAGCGTCGGAGACGCCGAGGGCCGTCCCCTGGTAGTCCATAACGTTGTAGTAGACAAAAAGCCTGTTCGCATCGGCGTAGGCGTCGAGAGCATCCATCAGGGCTTTGGCGATGCGGGGGCTCCGCGCGCTTTCGGCCACGAAGAAATGCTCCGTCGAGAGATCGTTGGTCAGCATGTACCCGAAATCGACCCTGACGCACATGATGACGCCCACGATCTCTTCTCCGGCATAGGCCGCGAAGCCGACGCCGTTCTTGAGGCGATCCTCGAGGTGAGCCGCGCCGTGTACCGGGTCGAAGCGGTCGAGATGCCCCCACCGCTCGGCACTGAGCTTCAGGAGTGGCATCAGCTGCGGAACGTCGTCGACGGTCAGCGGGCGGATGAGGACCTTGGGAGAGAGATCGTCCATGTGAGTGTCCTCCGTAGGAGGGCCGACGCCTGCACGTGGTGCCAGGCCGCCGCCCTGAAGGTGGCCGCCGACCCTGGGCGGCGCCACGCCAACTAGCGCATCTTCAGCCAGCCGATTGCGGGGCCAGGGCGGTCGCCATGCCGGATCGAGGGCTGAGCCGCTGCCGGCGAACGCGCCAACCGGTCACCCACTCGAGACATGCACCTGCAAGACGACGAGCCCAGCCAGCAGACGGCCTTGAGCCAGGAGCTAGGGGTATAAAAGCACAACTTTCGCACAATGTCCAAAGCTAATCGTGTCGAGTAGTAACGTATAGACAGTGCTAGAAAGTTATGATAATGGGCCATATCCCAACGGACATGTCCATGATGCTCGATTGGTGTGTCTCTAACTCCGACGATGTCGACGTGCGGCTGGCGCGGACAGAGCGCAACGCCGTGGTCGGCGAGCCGTTGTTCTTCTGCCCGGACTCGGCTTCGGTCGCAGCCGACAACAACCTGGGCGTTGCGACCATCGCCAAGCGCGTCAGCGCTGCACAGATCGCCGGGTTCGTGAACCGCTCGGACCGGTTGGGGCGGAATGCGATCGATAACGTGCTGAATTGTCGGCCGACGACGCTCGCACGTGTCGTCAACACGCTGAACGTGATCAACTATACACTCATCGAGGATCGCGCTGCGGCGCCGGTCCTCAGGTCCACGTCGATCATCGCAGCCGTGTTTCGGATCGCCGACTTCAACGAGATCAAGCGCTCGACCGGTGTTGCGGACGCCGAGTTGGCCGAGCGGGCAAGCATCGCTCCGGTGCTGGTCGAAAGCCTGACCCGCAACTACCGTCTGCATTTCGACGCGACGCTGAAAATCTTCGAAGCATTGAGGACGCACCCGAAAGTGGCCGACTCGTCATGGGGGCCGCGGCTGCAATGCGAGCGTCTTCGCGGGAACATCGTGGTCGATGCCACCCCCTACACCAATGTGATGAAGGTCGGCGAGGACGTCAGGGGCAACCATCCGGTCTATGCGCTGAATGCGGACAACCTTCGGCCGGCGCCGGTCGAAGGTCACGACTGGGCGATCGGAGGTATCGAGGCTCCGTCCAGCGACGGCGACGGCCCGTTTCCCGCTCCGCCGTCGTTCCGTGCCAAGACGACGGCCTGATGCGGCCGCCGGTCAGGACGGTCCTTCCTGCTTCGGTTCGGAGTGAGTTCGGAGCAGGAGTGTCGCTGATGCCGGCCGCTCGAGCTTCCGGGCGCGCCACTGAAAGCGCTGTCTCCCGCCCGCGCAGAGCACTTCGCGCAGAAAAGATGGTGCTGCCGGTGAGGATTGAACTCGCGGCCTCTCCCTAATCGACAGGGCGTCGGCCCGGCAGAATTCTCGAGTACAGGTAAGCCCCTGGTCGGGTTCCGCATTCGCGGATCTCGAAATTCGAGATCAACGAACATCGCCCTGTTTCGACGGCGATCGCGCGTTTCGCTACCCCACGGCTGGCGCCGCCTCAAGCGATCCCTGGAAAACTGGGCGCGCGCACAGCCGGCATGGCGAACGCAATGACGACGCACGTCACGGACGTGGATCTGGTGCGGATGCAGCCGCTGGCCGAAGGCTGCGTCGAACTGGGCCATGTGAGGTCCCCTGTCCCGACAGGGCGCGTGACGGCCGGCGGCGTCATGAGCAGGGCAGTACCTACGAGACGTCCCACGCCGAAATCGGGTTGCGCCTTGAGGCGGGGCGACGGCGCGCATGTGCGATCCATCGCTGATTGCCGGCCGGCCCCACGCTCCATGGCTTCAATCGGCACGCCGAGCGCGGCGACGCCTTGAAACCGCGGTCTTGGCCGGCTCAGTCGCGGGACGCCATGGCCGTGACGGCGTCGCTGAAACCCTCGAGCGATACCGGCACTGCAACGCGCCGCTGTCCGCCATCGAAGAAGTGAAAGACCGCCACGCGGCCACCGCGCCATTCCGCTTCGAGCTCGCCCTCAAGGGGGATGCCGACGTGGCAGCCGTCCTCGTTGCACGTCTCGAACGAATAGGCGCGCGACGGCTGCTCGTCGATTTTCATGACGACACCTGGTTTCAGCGCGATCGAGTGCGGCGTCGAAATCATCGCGATGGGCGGCGCAGCCTTGTAGACGCGCACGAGCAGAAGGCGCGTTTGGGCCTTCTCGGCGAGAACGGACTGCGAAATCCTGCAGCCTTGGGATGGATCCATCGATGCAGGCTTGCTGCAGATGAGCTGCCACTTGCCGTACACGGGGCCCTTGCCGACAGTCTCGGGGACGGCAGCGCCCGCCGAGTCCTTCGGAGCGGGTTTCCCGGCGGGCTTCGTGGCGGGTGGCGACTGGGCGTTGGCCTGCGGCGCAAACACCAGACCGGCGACCAGTAGATGCGCGAGGAGGCTGGCGAAGAAGCGCATGGGAACGGCTCCAGGTTCGGGCTCAGGGTTCCGCCGCGCGAGCTGCGTTGCAGTCATCGCGTGATCCCGGTCTGCGGCAGGCTAGCCGCCGTCCTTGGTGCGGCTGACTACTTCTTCTTGGCGGGTGGCGCGGCTGCGTCCTTGCGCGCCGTCGGGTCGGGCTCCGACAGCTTGACCGTCGATTGATCCGCGCCCGCCGGCTTCCAGTCGCGTGCCATCTGCTGTGCCGCCTTGACCTGATCCTGGGTCATGTCGCGCTCGATCGCCTGCCGGGCCTGGATCGCCTCCGGATGTTGACGAACCGCGGCCAGATTGAAATAGCCGTGCGCCTTCACGGGGTCCTTCTCGATGCCGAGCCCGATGGCATAGGCTTGTCCCAGCGAGAACAGCCCGGCTGGATTGCCGACCGCCGCCGTCTTCTGCAGCAGTGCGAAGCCAGCCTTTTCGTCCTTGGGAACGCCCTGCCCCGTCAGATAGGCTTGGGCAAGCACGTTCTGCGCGCCGATGTGCTCGGCTGCCGCGGCCTTCTTGAGGTATGCGATGCCGGCGGCGGTGTCCGCCGGAGCGCCGCGGCCTTCGAGTTTGACCATGCCGCAGTTGAACTGCCCGTTGGCGTCCCCGGCATCGGCCGCCTCGCAAACCAGCCGCCCGCCCTCCTGATAATCCTGCAGCACACCCACGCCCTCCAGGTGCAGGACGCCGAGCCGGTTCTTGGCCAGAACGCTGTTTGCCTTCGCACCGCGCGCATAAAGGTCGACCGCAGCCTTGATGTCGGCTTGGCGTCCTATGCCAAGCTCGAGCATCCGGCCCAGATAGAAGGCGCCGTCGGCCTGTCCGGCCTCGAGCGACTTTGCAAACTGCTCGGCTGCGGCGGGGTAGTCCCCCTTGTCGAGCGCGGCGAGGCCGTCATTGATGCTGGCAAACGTCGGCTGGCTGGCGAGGCCGATCGAAAGTGCGACTGCGGCAAGACGCTTCATTGCGAATGCTCCCCTGGAATCAGAACAACTTGACGGTCACGCCGAGGCGGACCTCGAAGTCGGATGGTGTGAGGTCGTTCGAGTGTCCGACAGGCACGGCGGCCGTCAGATCGGCGCTCGCCCGATCGCTCGTAAATCTGATGCCGGCCCCGGCGCCGACCATGTAGTTGCGGTGGTCGTTGGCGATATTGTGCGTGGATCCGGCATCCACGAACAGGAATGGCGAGAAGCGCGACACGACGCCCTCGAATGTCCAAGGATCGGACACCGTCGCCGAGGGTGTGCGGCGGCCCGCAGTGCCGCCGCCGGCCTGGGTCGCACCCGGAGCGGCGGTCGGCGATGCAAAGAGCGCGGCAAGCGAATAGGACAGCGTGGTCTGCACGTAGGCGCCCGTGTCGCCTGCTGTGCGCGCGAAGCGGAAGCCGCGCACGGTCTCGTGCCCGCCGATTTCCAGTTGCTCTGTGCCGTAGAGCGGATCGTGTGTCATCTGGCCTGCTCCTGCCGAATAGATCGTCAATCCAGGCAGAAGGGCGCGATAATAGGAACCGCTGGCGCGCAGCTTCCGGAAGCTGGCCTGCGGCGCACCGTCGTCGGGATCGCCATCGGGATCCACGCCGAAGAAGCGAAGACCGAGATCGGTGCCAATCGTCAGCGACAGGAATGCCGAGGGGAGGAAATGCTCGTAAGTGACGTGTGCTCCGGCGATGCTGAGCTTCTGTGATGCGAGAGCCGCGTCGTTGACATAGCGATCGCTCCAGCGATGCGTGAAGGATGTTCCCACCCTGAGCTTGCTCTTGGAGTCACGGAACACGAGGCGGTCGATGGACACCGTCGATGCGGCGGCGCGGTGGAACAGATCCGATGTGGCGGAAAGCTGGTCGAGGTTTTCCGAATACGAGCCTGACGCGGACAGCAGCCAGTAGCCGTAGGGCGCCGAGGCACTGAAACTGATGCTATTCGAACTCGCTGCGCCACTGTAGGCAAGGTACCAGGTGTCGCTGATGCCCAGGAGGTCGTCGGCCTCGACGAACACGTCGGCTCGCATCTCGTGCCTGTGGCGGTCGCCCTCGGCCGTCGTGCGGATATGACCCCGCACTTCGTCAGCGATTTTGTTGCGGACCACGAGCGCAGTGCCGCCAAGTTCCTTCCCCGGCTTCAGATCGATGGTCGCCTTGTTGGACTGAAGCCGGTTGATCTGGTCGATCGCCTGCTCGATGTCGCGCAGATGGAGGCTGCGGCCGGTCATGCCGGGGAACGCCGTCGCCACCTTTCGGCCGGCGCCGGGTGCCGTCACGCCGTCGCGTTCCTCGAGGTACTCGATCGACTCGACGTGCCCCTCGACCACCTGAACCTTGAGGACGCCGGACGCCAGGTCTTGCTCGGGCAGCAGTGCGCGCGAGGTGATATAGCCGCGGTCGATGTAGCGCTTGCTGATGGCTTGCAGCAGCGCGCCGATGGATGATGATCCCATGCACGGTCGCCGGAACTCGGTGACCACGGCCGACAACTCCTCCTCCGGCAGCAGGGTGGCGCCTTGGACGTCGATGGTACGGATCGCGATGCACTGCGCCTCTTTTGCAGGCTTCTTGACCGGATCGGCTCGCACATCGAGACCGCTGGGACCCTCCTCGGCGCGCTTTCGTAGCGCCTCCGCCTCGCGTTCCTTCAGCAGTCGGTCGCCTTGCTCGCTCGTCTGGGCGACAGCCGGCTGGATGATGCCGCCCCAGCCGACGGCAGCCGATAGCAGCGCAACGGCGGTCAACGGAACAAGATCCGATAAGGGCCGCTGTGCCGTCGACTTCGGGCGGCCGTTGCGCGCGCTGCTCATCCGATAGCCTATGGCAAGATTGTGCGCAGCAGGCCGATGTGGCGCTGGTTGGCTGCAGCAAGACCGGCAGGCACGTCGGTCTGGACGACGCCATTGGCCGCGACCGGCGGGCTGGCGGCCACGATCGACGTTCCTTCGATGATGACCGGCGCATCGCTGAGGAATGCAACGGTCCCCTCGCCGACTGCGATGGCGCCACCGTCGTATCCGTAGAATGTCCGCCCCCATTCGCCCTGGAACAGCGACGAGAGGCCGGCGGGGCGTTCATAGTAGCGCGGCAACCATAGCGCCCCGAAGCGGATTGCCGGAGCCGATACCTCGATCCGGTTCTTCGCAGTCAGGGTGCCGCCGACGCTGCCAAAGGAGTTCGCTGCCGTGATGACGAGACTGTCGTCGGCGGAGATGACGCCGCCGTCGCGAGTGATCGAGCCGCGCGCCGCCCAGGTGCAGAAGAAGAGCACGCACGAACGTTCCGTCTCGAGCCGGCCGAGCCGAACCGCTTCATTGCGAACGCGGTCTGCGGACAGCGCAACAGTCGTGCCAGCGATCTCGCCGCCGATATTGTCGATCCGCCGGGCATCGATGCGAACTGCGTTGGCGGCGGTGACAAGGGCTATCTCCTTGCCGGCAGAGTAGGTGCCGAAATCGTGGGCGCTGCGCTGTCGTCCATAGAGGAGGCTGCTGAGGCCGCCGGATCCGCTCGACAACGGTAAGGGCTCGGTCCTCGCTACCGTATTGAGGAACGTTCCCCCGGTCGCAATGTCGATGTCGCTGTTCGAAAGCAGCCGTCCCGACAGGTTGGTAATGCCGGCCTTGGCGTTGACCACCAGCGCCGATTTCTCGGCGAAGAACGAGCCGATCTGCGCTTCGTCCCGCGTCTCGATGAGGACCAGCCCGTCGGTAAGCAAGGTGACGCCGCCTGCGCTGCGACTGTCACCGCGCACCGGATCGGCGCCCTGCACCAAAGCGCCGCGATTGGCGATCCCGTCCTTTGCCGTCACAAGCACGCCGCCGTCTTTGGCCTTGATCTCGGCACGGCGGCCTTCCGTGCTTGCAACCTCGAAGGCGCGTGCGTCGAACGTGACCGAGTCGGCCGCCTGGATGGTACTCCCGTTGATCGCGGCGTCCCCGGTGGCAAAGGCGATGACGTTGCCGGCGGCCGTCACGGCGGTGTCGGATAGACGAAGGCCTCCGGCGGTCGAGATCAGCACGTCCCGCGCCGAAGTCCAACGCCCCGATTGCCCTGTGATGTCTCCCTTTGCTTCGATTGCCAGCGCGTCGGCATCGCTGATCAGCGACGCGCCATAGCTGCTGCCTTCGACGGCGAGCGCGCCACCCGAGGACAGAGCCACAGCGCCGAGCGCAGCAAAACCGAACTTCGACCGCACATTGCCTTGCAGCACTGCTCCGTCGATGCGCAGGTCCTCCTTGGCAACAACCTGGATGCCCGAGGCCGTCGATCGAACCCTGCTTTGGGTGTTCCTGCTGTCTATGGTGACGCTGCGCCCTGACACGAAGGCATGATCTACCGATTGGACTTCGCTGTCCGTGACCGTGACCTGCCCGCTGGCGGACAGGATGAAGCTGCCGCTCGCGGCAAGCTTGGTGCCGTTCAGTCGAACGCCTGCGCCGGCGTCGTTCGCAGTGATCGTGATGCTGCCGCCGCGGATGATCGCTCCGCTTTCAAGGACGACGGTGACGCCCTGTGCGGTGCCCTGAGAGCCAAGGGTCTCGAGCCAGCCGGCTGGGCTCCCCGGATCAGCATTGGAGGCCACATCGACGTGTCCGCTGCCCGTGGACAGCGACACGGCCTTGTCAGGCACTGATATCTGGCCTCTGACCCGAATACTGCGGGAGACGATGTCGAGTTGCTCCATCGTGCCGCTGAGGCCGCCGTCCCCGATCAGAACGTCGCCTCCGGATGAAAGCTCCAGGCGCGTGGTGTCGCCGATTGCCGTGACCTTGCCGGTGATCAGCCCCACTCCGCCGGTGTTGACGAAGCTGCCGCCGTCGACGGTGATGCCGTTCGGGTTGGCGACGATGACGTTCGCCCGAGGTCCCGAGACCGACAAGGCGCCGTTGATTGCTGACCGGTTGTTGGAGCGCACCTCGTTCAAGATCGTGCGTGCTTTCGCGTCGGTGTTCGACAATGCGACACCGGCGCGAGGCACGTTGAAGTTGGAATAGGTGTTGTGGCTCAGCCCTTTCGCGGTCGGAGGGGCGATTTCGACCGTGATGCTTCCGTCGACTGCTGTCGTTGCCCGTGTCTTCGTCCCCCCGTCGGGCACAACTTGGGTAGACTGCGCGTGGGCGCCGGAGGGAAGGGCTGTCACCGTCGTGCCGGCGGCCGCGAGGCACAGCCCGGCCAGCCTGAATACTCGTTGCTGCGTACTGACCATGACCCGCGACACCACCATCCCGACAGAGGGCGTCTCATGCCACAGCGCTACGCTCCACTCAACCCCGTGCGATGGCGCGACGTCTCGTAAGCACCATGTTTTATTGGCGCTCTGGAGAGTCGTTTGAGTGCAGACAAACTTTTGCCAATCAACGCGTTGGTGTCGTCGCGGTACAGAACGTCTGAAGTCGGCGGTTCGGAGTCGCTGCCTTGGAATTCGGTCAGGCAACCGAAATCTGCTCCGATAGTCCGGCCATAGTGGCGCAGTGAGCACAGCGCGCTCGCAGGTAGCGAGGGCGGCTCGCTGATGCAATGCAATTGGCCGCCAGTGACTTGCATCGTCATGAGCAGAACGGGGCTCGCGTCGCGTCGACTGGTCAGTACCCAGAAAAGATGTTCAGGCTGCGGAAGCAACGTTGACGGGATGTCGGCGTTGCGTTCCTTTGGCGCCCGCATGTGGGTCGGCTTGAGTGAGAAATTTCGATGGCTAAGGACATCATTTCGTCCGCGCGCACTGCAGCGTCGCGACTGCTGGTCGGTGCCGGAGCGGCCCTGGCGCACTTGGCGGCCGTGGTCGTGGCGATCAATCCTCTGCTCATCCCGGTCGCCCAGGCGCAGAGCGTAAAGGTCGATCCGACGGCGCCTCGATCCCAGCAGCCGGGCATTTCCAGATCGGGGTCTGGCGTACCCCTCATCAACATCGCGCCTCCGTCGTCTGGCGTCTCCCACAACAGGTACGAGGACCTGTCCACCGGCGTCGGCGCGATCTTCAACAACTCGACGGTCTCGGGGACCAGCCGCACGGGCGGCGCGGTCCCGGGCAATGCCAATCTGTCGGGCACCGGCCCGGCAAATGTCATCTTGAACGAGGTGCGCGGGGGCAAGGTCACGTCCCTCAAGGGCGCGCTCGAAATCTTCGGCGCAAAGGCTGACCTCATCATCGCCAATGAGAACGGCGTGCATTGCGATGGCTGCGCCTTCGTCAACACCCAGCGGGCGACGTTGTCGACGGGCCGGCCCTCGGTTTCAGGCGCGAACATCGCACTGCACGTCACCGACGGTATCGTTGGCGTATGGGGGCAGGGCGCGTCCGGAGCCGACGAGCTCGAGCTCGTCGGCCGTCACGTCGTCATCGACGGCCCCACGGCCGCGGCGGCCGGAATAACAGCGTCCGGCGGCGCCCAGATCTACGATCACACCACGAAGACGCCCCGGATCGCGCCCTCCCTGCAGCAGCGCAAGGGTCCCTATGCGGTCGACGGCACGGCGCTCGGCGCGATGACGTCGGGCCAGATCCGGATCATCGGCAACGAAAGCGGCCTCGGCGTGAATCTGGGTGGCAAGGTCACCGCCCGCGGCAACGTCGGCATCTCCTCGCGCGGCGATGCCACAGTGCGCGAGGTTGACGCCGGCGACACGGTATCGATCGAGGCAATCGGCAGCGTGAAGCAGCCGACCGGGACCGTTCGGGGCGCAAAGGGCGTTGACGTCGCGGCGAACGCGATCGTCATCGGCAAGGACGCACGATTGATATCGTCCGGACCGGTCACGCTCAATCTGCGCGCCTATGCCAACATCTCGGGTGAGGTGCAGGGCTCGAGCGTCGACGTCATTGCGCCGAAGAGCGCGCTCAACATGGGCCGCATCATTGCGGCCACGAACTTGCAGGTCGTCGCCGGCGAGATCTCCAACCGTCGGGACGTCTCAGGCAGCACCGTCACCTACGCCGAGGCGTGGCTCGGCGAATACACGCCGTGGATGAAATGGTACATCCAGCAGAACCCCGGCGAGTGGACCAGCCGCTACTATCAGGGGCTCATCAGCCGCGGGGACGTCACGCTGGCCAGCGGTGCGGCGAGCGGACTGAGCGAAGGACGCATTCACGCCGGGCAGGACGTCACTCTTAACGCGACGGGCCAAGTCTACAATACCGGGATCGTGACGGCCGTTCGCGATCTCACGGTCTCGGCCGGTACCGATATCGTCAATACAGTTGCCCTGACGAGGAGCGGACAGGTCTGCTCGGGGTACGGACTTGGTTGCGGCACCGCATACACCGCCAACTATGCGCAGATGTACGCCGGTCGCAATGCTACGCTCAAGGCCGGACAGGACATCGTCAACCGCGGCTCCTATCTCCACGCCGCCGGCGACGTGAGCCTCGCCGCAGGGCGCGACATCCGCAACGAGTACTCGGCGATCGGCTACGGCTGGAGCACCTCGGGAAGCTCGTCAGCCTGGAACCGGGCCTACAGCTACGCCAACGACTATTACAAGTACGGCGACTACACGTATGGATGGTGGTGGTACACCTACACCTATCCGCTGACGACCTACGGCTACACGTGGAACGGCTTCACCGACACCACGACCAACTACGCCTGGGACCGTTCGAGCGTCCGCTACACCGGTCTCAGCCGCGCGCACATCTACTCGAGCGCCGGTGACGTGTCGCTGACCGCGGGCCGCGATATCGTCAACGACGGCTCCTATCTCTACGCGCCGAAATCGCTCAGCGTCGACGCCGGTCGAAACCTCAGCCTCGCCTCGACGTCCTACATCGACTACGACTGGGCGTCTGATCGGGTAAATCAGATCTCGTACCACTACGCGCGCAATCGCGCGGGCGGATACAGTCTCTATCAGGGTGCGTGGTGGACCACCGTCGGGTTCCTCACCGACGGCTACTATTACGCAGGCGCGAGCAGCTACAACAACGCCAACAACCGCTACACCTATTATGCAGGCGTCGGCGGCGCCGGATCGACGGTCGTCGGCGGCCAGGACGTGGCACTCTACGCGCGCGGCGGCAGCCTCACGCTCCCACATGCGATCAGCACCGCGCGCGACGTGACGCTCCTTGCGCGTGACGGCATCTCGAACGCCCATGGCATCAATGCCGGACGCAATCTCGCGGTCACGTCGGTGTCGGGAGCTATCTCGAACCCGTCACACATGGTGGCGGGCGGCACCGCCAGCCTCCGTGCGGGCTCGGCAATCGACAGCCGCTATCTGGCCAGCAACGGCGATCTCTCGGTACGCGCCGGAGCTTGGATCTGGAACCGGGACTACATGGGCTCGTCGCTGGGCAAGCTCGATGTCTACGGCGGCAGCGATCTTTACAACTACGATCCGAATAGCGTCGCGCGCGAGGCCCAGCTCTTCGGCCGCACCGGTGTCGACATCGACGTCGCCGGGAACATCCACGTCATCTACGGTGGAGCCATCCGCTCGTCGGGAGACGTCAACGTCACTTCGCGCGCCGGCTCGATCTACCTTTCCGGCGCCATCGTCGGAACCAACCATTGGTCTAGCTACTCGGGCGCGCCCTACGGCCGAGAAGTGTGGTCCAACGGCTGGCAGCATCAGGTCCGCTATGCGAGCATCACAGGCCGTAACCTCAACCTGAGCGCAAAGTACGACGTGGCGCTCACTGCCGGGTGGCTATCGGCGAGCGGGGACCTTTCGGTCGAGGCTGGCCGCGATTTCGTCAGCACCGGTGTCAACTTCCAGCACTATCAGTATTCGTATGTGCGGGACTGGCGGACCTACAGTTACGTCGCGTCACGGACCTGCACGGGCAGATTCTGGGGCTGGTGCTACAGTTATCGCGACAACTACGCGACGGCGTGGACGTATGACGACAGCGTGTCGTCGAGCAATCCAACGTACACGCTGAATACCGTCCTCCGTGGTAACGACGTATCCATCACCGCGGGTTCATTGTCCGCCGGACGCCTCGACGTCATTGCCCGCAACGATCTCGGCATAACGACCACGGCAGGCGCGCTCGGTACGAGCGGCGCGGTCCGGCTGCAGGCCACGCGCGATATCCTGCTGGCAGCGCGCACGGCTCTGGACGTCGACGGGCCGATCTCAGAGGGCCGAGACCTCTACCTCACGTCGACGGCAGGCGGCATCACTTTCAACACCGACCTGACGGCCTCTCGCGATCTGGTGATCAACGCCTTCGGCACGGTCACGAACTACGCCACGTTGCGCGGCGGCCGTTCGCTGCTCGTCACTACGACGGCCGGCCACATCCAGAACCTCGCCAGCACGGATTACTTCACGCTGACCGGCGCGCACGGCTGTTACGGCGCGGCGTGCGGACGGCGGGGCTTCGCCTACACACCGGCGCAGATGATCGCGGGCGCGGGCGGGCTCATCCTCAATGCTCGCTACGACATCCTCAATCGCGCGTCGACGATCCAGTCGGCGGGCGACATGCGCCTGACGGCGGGCCGTGACCTGGTCAACGAGGCGATGACGGGCGCCTACGCCATCCGCGACTACTCCTACTACGACGTCGACAAGACGTGGTACGGCAAGAAAACGACGACGCAGATCATCGACTACCTCGAGACGGCCGTGCTGCGTTCCGGCGTCGTCACCGCGGGCGGTGACCTCATGGTCACCGTCGGGCAGGATCTCAAAGTCTACGGATCGTCGATCAGGGCCACCGGCAGCGCCGACCTCATGGTGGGGCGAAACGTCGAGCTGGTCGCCCGGGCCGCCGAGATCAAGAGGCTCTACTCGTATCAGCAGAAGTCGGGCCTTTGGGGCTTCATTTCGCTCGGCAGCGCGCTCTCGTCGGCGGAATCGAACACCTTCACCAACGCCTACGCGTCGATCGAGGGCCGCCAGGTCTGGCTGCACGCGTCGGGCAATCTCTACGCCGAAGGCGCGCGCCTCAGGGCCCTGCAGGGCCTGACGCTGACGGTGTGGGGCAACATCATCATCACGCCCTTCAAGACCGAGCACTACAACAAGGTCGTGGCGAACAAGTCGGGCTTCCTCGGCACCGGCCGCAATGAGTTCGAGCACACCGAGAACCGGACCGTCATCTCGTCGACACAGGCCGCGGCCGGTCGCGACCTGACGTTCGAGTCCGTCGCAGGCAACGTCGTGCTGCAGGCGGCCTCGCTGCAGGCGGGCGGCGATCTCACGCTGTCGGCGAAGAACGGCCAGATCCTGATGCTGGTCGACAAGGAGACGAAGTACGTCAACACCCAGACCTACACCGAGAGCCTGGTGTGGTGGAAATCGGTCGAGAAGGGCTCGTACTCCGAGGACATCGTCCACAACCACCTGCGGGCGGGCGGCAGAATCGTCTTCGACGCCGGCAAGGGCGTCTACGTCGAGTTCGCCGACGGCAAGGGCACGGTCGACGAGGCGATCCGCACGCTGTCGCGCAAGCCCGAGCTGGCGTGGATGGCCGATCTCCAGATCCGCAACGACGTCGAGTGGAATGCGGTCAAGGCCAAGTTCGACCAGTGGAACTACAAGGCCGAGGGCCTGACCCAGGGCGCCGCCGCGCTGATCGCGCTGGCGGTCACCATCGCGACGCAGGGTGCGGCCTCCGGCCTCGCCGGCAGCTTGGTCGCCGGAGCCGGCTTCACAACCGTCACCGCGACCGGCTCCGTCGCCCTCACGGCCACGGGCGGTGCTCTGAGCACGGCACTCGCCGCCGGCATGACGACGCTTGCCAGCACAGCTACCGTTTCGCTTATCAATAACAAGGGCGACATCGGCAAAGTCCTGAGGGAGCTCGGCTCCAACGCCTTCCTCAAGCAGCTTGCCATTTCCATGGTCTCCGCGGGCCTGACGTCTGGTCTCAGCAATGCCGCCGGGCTGAATGGCACGCTGCCTCCGAATGCAGGCTTCGATCAACGTCTCATGTTCAGCTTGCAGCGCAATGTGCTGAAAGCGGCGGTCAACGGCTCCGTGAGCCTTGCGATCCAGGGCGGCAAGTTCGACCAGATCATGTTCGCCAGCCTCCGCTCGGCGGTGGCCTTGTCGCTCGGCGAGGTGATCGCCAACGACATCGGCGCGGCTTACATGAAGGCCAAAGCCGATGGTCTGGATATCGGCGAGTATGCCCTGCACAAGATCGCTCACACGGCCTTGGGCTGCGCCACCGGCGCGCTTGCCGCGAAAGACTGCGCGTCGGGTGCGCTCGGCGGGTTCGCAGGTGCTGTCGTGTCGGAGGGCTACCGCGCCCTGACCGAACCGGAGATGAAGGCCGAGCTCAACGCGCTGCGGGCCGACCTTGCAGGCAAAGGCTGGTCCGGACAGGAGCAATCGGAGTACCTCAACGCGAAGATGCAGGAGTGGCGCGCCCGCGGCGTCGATCTGACCAAGCTCGCGGCCGGCCTGTTCGCGCTGGTTACCAAAGCCGACGTCGATCGCGCCGCCGGTGCTGGCGGCAACGTCGCCGAGAACAATGTGCTGCCGGCTTTCATCATTGTGTTGAAGATCGGCGTGGCCGCCTACACGGCTTACGAGCTTTGGGAGACGGCACAGAAGGCGGTCGTTCTGGCCGACAAGCTCGCCAACGGGCAGGTGACCGACGAAGACCTGCGCAAGGCCGCCGTCCAACTCGGCATCGACGTCGCGCTCGGGGTGACGCTGAACAAGCTGAAGATGCTCGATGCGGCCTACGAACTTGCCAGGAAGGCCGGTGACAAGATCGGTGCCGATAAAATCTTCGGTTCTATCGTCAAGGCGGCTTGCAGCAGGAACTCGTTCGCGCCGCTGACGCCTATCCTGATGGCGGACGGGTCGTATCGTCCGATCCGGGACGTGCGCATCGGCGATCTCGTCGCCTCTCGCAACGAGTTCACAGGTGTCTACGGTGCCAACCGCGTCACGGCACTGCCGGGCGACTGGCACGAGGACCGAGTAGAACTGGTGATCGAGGACGGCTGGCGCGGGCGGACGGACGTGATCACGACGACGCTGGAGCATCCGTTCCACGTTCCGGGCCGCGGCTTCGTCGAGGCTGAGCACCTTAAGGCGGGTATGGCGGTGTCACGTTGGGCGCCGGCCGACTCGCCGGTTCAGCTCATCGGCCTGCGCGAGGCCGAGGCGGCGACCGGACACCTGCTGATCAAGGCCATCACGATCACTCGATCCGGCCTCGAGCCCTGGCGGGCCTACAACCTCACCGTCGAAGCCGACCATACCTACTTCGTTGGCAACCTCGACGCCTGGGTGCATAATGCTGATGACTGCGGCAAGTACGTCTACCGATACGTAGAAGACGGTGTGGTAAAGTATGTTGGCATCACCAAGGAACCCGCCATACGAGCGGCGGCTCACTTGCGCGAAAAGGGTCTCGCCAATCCGGAACAATTGTTCGCAGGTCCGATCTCTGCAAGAGATGCTAGATTGGTCGAGCAAGTTTTGATTGAATTGCATGGTCTCGGCATGAATGGGGGATCGTTGATGAATAAGATCAACAGCATCTCGCCCAGTAAGCCCCTTTACCAGGAGCTGAGCAGAGGGGTTGAGTTGCTAAAGAGTGTTGGATACAAGCTGTGACGAAACGTGGCCCTAGAGCAAAAATTGGTGACGTGGCTCGGGTCGTGCTGCCGATCGGCTGTGCCCACATTCAGTACGTTGGCAAACACGAGAACGGAATACCGGTAATTCGTGTTGGTTCTCGACTGGCACTGGTCCCTTCGGGAATAGACTCAGGTTGGTTCTGTAAAGGATATTTCGCGCTTTATCATTTCCCTGCGGCCTTGTCGCAAGGGCTAATAGAGCGCGTTGGGACGCTGCCGGCACCCGAAGTGCCGCAGCGTTGGCGATATCCGAACACGTGGCCGGAAGGAAGAGTTACGTGGCAGATCAGCGGCATGGGCGGCTACAAGACACCAGAAGAGTTGACTGCGGAGGAAGTCGCGCTTCCGGTTGTCGTCATACTTAGTCAGGTATCTCTCATACATCGGCTGCTGCACGATTGGCGGCCGGAGAAATTTGTGCGTAGCGAGCGGGAAGCCTACGGCATCGATCCAGCGTTATAACGCCGACGGGCCGGCGCGGGCGGTCTCATCCTCAATGCCCGCTACGACATCCTCAATCGCGCTTCGACAATACAGTCTGAACCGCGCCGAGATTGCCGGAGGCTCCAACTCTTGAGAGACTGGAGCCATGACGAACCAGAC
>DAOMWV010000046.1:0-16209 GCA_035436725.1 Hyphomicrobiaceae bacterium | reverse complement strand
GCTCAGCTGTGGCGCCGCGGCGCGCGCAGCGCGCTCACGAGATTTTTGACGCTGACTGCCGGCTCACGACCTCGGTCGCGTTCGTCGCGAAGCACATCGGACGGGATTGAGCAAAGCGTCCCGAGCGGCTTGCGGGAAATCTGGGAAATGCCGCGGGTAATATCCGTTCCGCGCGATGGCGCGGGCGGCCGCCTCACCTTACGGGTGCGGCCAGCTCCGACGTTTTGCACGAGCTTGCCGACAGTTCGCGCCGTGTCTCGTCGAGCATGGCGGCGGACTTGATCGGCGCGCGCACGACCGCGAGGCCTTCGCGCGTTGGCGCGACGACCTGATTGAGTTTCATCTCCTCGCGGCGCGCGCCAGGCATCATGTTCAACATGCGGTCGGTCGGTGGGACGACCATGAAGGCGACGTCCGTCGGGCCGTTGACTGTTCCGGGCATCGCATAGAAGTTGTCGCCAGCGGGGGTGTAGAGGGTCAACGACCATCCGATGCCGGGGAGCAACGCGCGCACCACGACCGGGCTCGCGGCGATGTCGAAGCGGCAGATCGCGTAGAGCGTATCCGGCGATGCGAACGGCAGGATCTGACGGCCAGGCGCCTGGACAGGAAATGCAACCATGCGGTTGGCGGGGAGGGCAGGCTTCAGTGTGGCGTAGGCGCTACCGGCGCCGAGCAAGGGTATCGCAAACGTCGTGCCGAGATGGATGAGGCCGGCTGTCACAACGGCCGTCAGGAGCATTCCGGCGGCGAACAGCGATGGACGTGCCTCCTTCAGGTCCGGCGGGGTCGCATCGAATGTCTGCACTGTGTTCCGTGTGCGAGGCGCTGTCCGGTTGGACGGCATCCGTGTGACGATCGCATCAAGGGTGCTGCCGATTCGCACGCTGGTTGCGCGCGCTGCGGCGAGGGCGCGTCCGGCTACATGATTTTTGGCGGGCGTGACGCGTTGCGGCGATTGGTCCGGAGAAACGGCGTCGGTTGGCCGGACCTGAGGGCGGAGCCGAAGTCTGCGCGCCATCTGTCCGGCCATGGGGACGAGTGTCGCTCCGGCGCGCCGGACACGGGCGCGAAATTCCTGAAAACGGCTGTTGGCCGGGGCGGTGGCGGCTTCGGAACGAACGGGTTGGCCGGTGCTGGCGGTCGCTGTCGTCTGCGCCTTCAGTCGCTCACGGATGGTGGCCGGAAGCTCCGGAGTCGTCTGGGGCGATGGCTGGTTCTCGGGGGCGATCGTCATGGCGTCGTCGTGGCTCTCGATCAGCGGCAGGCGATACGAGAGATCGCGGGCAGTGGCTTCAGCTTGGGTGGATCGGACGTCGCGGTTGCGACCCAGACGGGATCGACGATGTCCAAAAGCAGTGTGACCTTTCCGGCCCCTGTCGTCGGCAGCCAGTTGCCCGGGCGAGCATCGCGGGCGAGTACGATGGTGGCTGTACCGTCTGCGTTCCGAACCAGGGTCGCTGCATTGAATCCGTGGCGATTGGCCGGATTGGAGATGAGTGCGCCGCGATCGTCGTAGACAGCGAGGCTCCACCACGCGGCGTCGAGAAGGGACATATCGATGCTGTAGGCGCAGGAGGAATGGATACGTGCGCCATCGGAGTCGTTCTCGGCGCGCCATGTGAGCGCGAGCGAGGGATTGATCGGGAGGCGCGCCGTGCGCACCGTGTTGGCGCGCGTGTAAGGATCGGCGTCCATTCGACCGGCCGCCGTCCAGGACATCCAGGGACCCGACGTCACGGTCGTCAGACGTGAGCCAGAATGGATGAGGGCCCACGCCGTTCCGAGACCGCCGAAGACCGCGATGGCGAGGAAGAGCGCCCCTCGGATCGTCAGGTGCAGGAATGCGGCGATGGCGTTGAGGATCATCGTCCGGCTCCGGTTCGGTTCAGATTTCTGCTCATGGCCTACCGGAAACTTCTGCCCGTGGCGTCAGGTGTTGGTCCGGGCACCTCGGCGCGGCGTCCCGGATCGGCTGGTTCGACCTTCGGGTTCGAGGGGCTGGATGGTTGCACCGGAGCGGCGTTCGCGGGGGCGGGCGGAACGCCACCGGTTGCGCGACGCATGCTCTCGACGACGCGGCGCAGAGCCTCGCGGGACTGTTCGGGGAGCAGGGAAGAGCGGCGGCCGGGCGCTGACGCACCAGCGACCGAAACCGAGTTCGCCGGTTGCGAGCGGCGGAGTTCGGCAAGGCGTTGCTGTTCCTGTACCAGGCGTGGATGAGGGGATAGGCCGGCCAGGGTCGGAATGTTGGGATTGGCATGGGCGATAGTCATGTAGGCCTGCCAGGTTTGCGCGGGCAGGCTTCCGCCGGTTACGCCGATAGCATTGCCGGTGCGCGCTGACGGCAGGATCATCATCGGGCGGAAGTCGTCGTTGCCGATCCAGACCGTCGTCACGTATTGCGCGGTGTAGCCGACGAACCAGGCATCGCGATAGGACGAGCTCGTCCCGGTCTTGCCGACGGCGTGCGTGATATCGAGAGCAGCACGGCGGCCAGTGCCCTCCGTGACCACCGCGCTCATCATCTGATTCATCTCAGCGACCACGCGCGGGGACAGGACCTGCGGCCGCGGTGGCGCGTCTTTCTCGTGCGAGTAGATGGTTTCGCCGCGTGAGTTGGTGATCTCGAGGATGCCGTAGGGTGTCGCCAGGACGCCGTTGTTGGCGATCGTTGCAACGGCGCCGGTATGCTCGAGCGGCGTTATGCCGGTGTCACCCAGCGCCATCGAGCAGCTCCGCTTGATGCCGTCGATGCCGAGACGTCTGGTCATGTCGATGACCTTGTCGCGGCCGACACGATAAAGGGCGAGTTCGGTGGCGACGGTGTTCAGAGACTGCTTGAAGGCCTCCTGCATGGTCAGGGCATATCCCCGGCCGGAGCTGCCATCGTAGTTTTTCGGCTGCCACGCCAGCGGACCGCAGGGAGCGGGTGCGTTGTCGCGCACGACCGACCTGTTGGACATGCCGGCCTCCAGGGCCGCAGCATAAACATAGATCTTGAACGAGGAGCCGGGCTGGCGACGGGCATGGGTTGCACGGTTGAACTGGCTCTCGCCGTAATCGGTGCCACCGACGAGTGCACGTACCGCGCCATCCGTTTCCATAGAAACCAAAGCGCCGGCGCGGGCATTGTGGGAGCGTCCGTGCTGGCGGATGGTCGACTGCAGTGCCTCGTCCGCCGCGCGCTGAAGGTCGAGGTCGATCGTCGTACGTGCCGTCAGGACGTAATGGCCTTTGCCGTCGGCCAGGCGTTGGACTTCCTCGAATGCCCAGTCGAGAAACCAGTCCGGGCTCGTCGTCGAACGTGTCTCGATGGCGCGGGCCGGATTTCGGCGTGCCTGCTCCACCTGCCCTGCCGTCATGAAACCGGCATCGACCAGGTTGGCGAGAACGACGTTGGCTCGGGCGCGGGCATTGGCGGGATTGGTATGCGGGGCGAATTTTGTAGGAGCCTTGAACAATCCGGCCATGACGGCGGCTTCGGCAAGGGTCACGTGGCGCACGGACTTGCCGAAATAGAATTGCGCAGCCGCCTCGACGCCGAACGCACCACCACCCATGTACGCGCGATCGAGATACAGCTTCAGGATATCGCGCTTGGACAGGCGGGCCTCGAGGAGGAATGCGATATAGGCTTCCTTGAGTTTCCGGATGAATGTCCGTTCCGAGGACAAGAACAGGTTCTTGGCAAGCTGCTGCGTCAGGGTTGAGCCGCCCTGGACGGTTTCCCCGGCATTGACGTTGGTCACAAGGGCGCGAAGCGTGCCGATGACGTCGACGCCATAGTGTTCGTAAAACCGCCGGTCTTCCGTCGCGAGCGTCGCCTTGATGAGGTGATCGGGAATTTCCTCGAGGGGGACGGCGTCGTCGATGTAGATGCCGCGCTTGCCGATCTCGTTCCCTGCACGGTCGAGGAACTTCACGGAGTAGTTGACCGAATTGATCTTCGATTCGTCGAAATCAATCAGAGCCGGGATTGCGAGGGCGTAGAGGAAAACGAGGGCGCCAGCAGTGAGTGTCAGTCCCTCGCTCATCAGGTTGGTAGCGAACCGCTTCGGGCCGGAGAGGCGGAAGCGTGCGAAATAGCTCGACGCCGCGTTGTAGCGGTCCTTGGTCGTTTCCCAGGCGGAGGCGATGCCGCTATCGAGCCTCGCATCGATGCCGAGCCAGTCGATGCGGCGCTTTCTCTTCGGGCGCTCGGGGCCTAGTTCGTGCACGGTCCAAACTCTTCGATTGTGGCAGTCGTCATGACGCGAGCCCGGTTCGGACCTCGGCTGCCACCTGCGTTGCCGCTATGCGGCGATTCCAATAGATTATAGTTCACACATGGGCGCCGTGCCTGCCATAAAACGCTGTTTAACACAGTGCGACGGGCACTGTGAAACGGCGGGTTGCCGATGATAGCCCTTTGACGGGGCAGTTGGGCCCGACTATGGCGTCCAATTGGGGCGAGGGCGGGCCGGAGCAGACGGGGCGCGCCCGGCCGTCGCGAAGAGAGGCGATCTTGAAAGCATCGAAAAAACCGTTCTGGGAGGTCAAGTCGCTCGACGAGATGACGCCGGCCGAATGGGAGAGCCTGTGCGACGGGTGTGGCCGGTGTTGCCTCAACAAGATCGAATACATCGACACCGGCGAAATCGCGCTGACCAAGGTCGCGTGCAAGCTGCTCGACACGAAATCGTGCCGGTGCACCGACTACCCGAATCGCAAGTCGATCGTGCCGGATTGCATCCAGATCGACCCGGAGCAGGTCCGTACGCTGCGCTGGCTGCCGGACACGTGCGCCTACAGGCGAATCGAGGAGGGCAGGGGCCTCGCCACCTGGCATCCACTGGTATCGGGTCGGCCGGAGACGGTGCACGAGGCCGGCATATCGGTTGCGGGATGGGCGAAGAGCGAGCGCAGGATCAAGGAGAAGAACATCGAGCGCTATATCATCGACTCGTTTCCGGAGCCGGGTTGAGGTGAGTATGCGCCGCTTCGAGACCGCGTCGTCCGCGCCCGCGCCCAGACCTGCGCGGCGGGGGTATGCCTTGGCCGGCCGCGTCGTCGGGTGGGTGGGTCGCGCCCTGGTCTACGGCGGTGTGGTGCTGGGGCTCTACGGTTTCGTCGCCATGGTTCACACGGGGATGCGCGCCTCCGATGGGATCGAGGTGCTGGCCTCGATCGAGGCGGCCCGGCGCGACGGCGTGACGTTTGCGGCCGCCGGTGTTCTGGATCTGGCATGGCTCGATACGACGGGGGCCCGGCGCTTCGAATACGGGGTCAAGGTGACACCACAACTCGCCTACAAGCTGCGGGTCGGCAGGCAGTTGGCCCGGGACCACGTCCGGATCCGCTACCAGCCGGACGCAGCACCGGGCGAGGGTCGCGTGATCGTCGTCGAAGACATCCCCGAGCAGATCACCGCGATGTCGATCCTGTCGATGGCTGGTTTCCTGTCGGTCGCGCTCGGTGCGGCGCTGGCCATGCTCGGTCTTTTCATGAGTGAGGCGCGGGAGCAGACCACGGAGGCCTCTTGAGCGACCTGTTCTCGACCAGCGATGATCCTCCGGGGCGGGGTGGGCCTGCGGGGACTCAGCGTGCCGCGCGACGGCCGCTGGCGGACAGGCTCCGGCCGCAAAGGCTTTCCGAGGTCGTTGGTCAGGAGCAGATCGTCGGGCCGGACGGGACGCTCACGCGAATGCTCGAGAGTGGCCGGCTTGGCTCGCTCATCCTCTGGGGGCCGCCGGGGACGGGCAAGACGACGATCGCGCGTCTTCTCGCGCATGAAACCGATCTGGCCTTCGAACAGATTTCAGCGATCTTCTCCGGTGTCGCAGATCTCAGAAAGGTGTTCGACAAGGCGAAGGCGCTGGCGGCCACGGGGAAGGGGACGCTGCTGTTCGTCGACGAGATCCATCGCTTCAACCGCTCGCAGCAGGACAGCTTCCTGCCGCACATGGAAGACGGCACGATCACGCTCGTCGGGGCAACGACGGAGAACCCGTCGTTCGAACTCAATGCCGCCGTGTTGAGCCGTGCGACCGTGCTGACGCTCGAGCGGCACGACACTGCGTCATTGGGGGCGTTGCTCGAACGCGCAGAGGCGGAGATGGGGCGTGTGCTCCCGCTCGTGCCGGATGCGCGCGAGGCACTGATCGACATGGCGGATGGCGACGGGCGGTCCATTCTCAACATGGCCGAGGACGTGTTCGCAGCAGTGCGAGAGGGTGGAGCGCCGCTCGATCGCGCCGGGCTTACGAGACTCGTGCAGCGCCGTGCACCGCTCTATGACAAGTCGCGCGAGGGGCACTACAACCTGATTAGTGCGCTGCACAAGTCCGTTCGCGGATCCGATCCTGACGCGGCGCTCTACTGGTTCGCGCGCATGCTCGTCGGCGGGGAAAATCCACTGTTTCTCGCGCGCCGTCTCGTGCGCATGGCGATCGAGGACATCGGTCTTGCCGATCCGCAGGCGCTTATCCACGCCAACGCGGCCAAAGACGCGTATGATTTTCTCGGCTCGCCGGAAGGTGAACTGGCGCTCGCGAACTGCGTGATCTATCTGGCGACGGCACCGAAATCGAACGGTGCCTACGTGGCCTACAAGGCGGCGATGCGGAGCGCGAAAGAGACTGGCTCGATCGCACCGCCGAAGATCATTCTCAATGCGCCGACAAAGCTCATGGAAGAGCAGGGGTATGGCGACGGCTACATCTACGATCACGACACGCCGGAAGGTTTTTCGGGGCAGAACTATTTTCCGGACGAGATGAAGAAGCGGCCGGAATTCTACGATCCGCCCGAGCGCGGCTTCGAGCGCGAGATAAGAAAGCGCCTCGCGTACTGGGACGGTATCAGGAAACGGCGCGGTTAGATGAATTCGTCCCGCAAGTCGCATTGTTTGTGACGCGATACCGGATCACTCCACATACATCATCTTCTTCGTCATGCCGCCGTCGACGACGAGGGTCTGGCCCGTGACGAACCCGGCACCGGCTAGATACATGACGGCGTCTGCGATATCGGTCGGCCGGCCGACGCGGCCCACCGGATGCTGATCGTGATCAGCAGGACGGAGATCGGTCTTGCCCGAGATCCAACCCGGTGCGATGGCATTCACGCGTACTTTCGGCCCGAGATGGATGGCGAGAGCCTGGGTCAGCGCCACGATCCCGCCCTTTGCTGCGGCGTACATGAAGTCGCCGCCTTCGGACATGAGGGCGCGAGTCGAGGCGATGTTCACGATGGCGGCGCCATCCGGCATCAACTGAGATGCGCGCCGGCTCATGAGGAACGTGGATGTCAGGTAGCTGTCGAGCACGGTGCGCCAGTCCGCGAAAGTCGCGTCCACAAGTGTCATGCTGTTCGAGGGTGTCCTGCCGCCGTTGTTGACGAGAAGGTCGATGCGGTCCCAGCCGAGTTCGGCAAATCCGGCATCGACGATGTCTGGATCGCCTATGTCAGCGGCGATGTAAGTTGCGCCGGGACTTCCGGGCCGGACGTCGAAGTTGGCGACGCGCCAGCCATCCCTGATCAGGCGCGCGCAGATTTCGCTCCCGATGAGGCCGGAGCCTCCTGTTACGATCGCATACTTCATGTCGCTCCCCATGTTGACGTCCCAACGAGTTTCGCAGAGGCAGGTGACCTGCCTCAAGATGGAATGCAGACGGACGCGATAAGTTCGCCTCAAACAGAGGGAGACGTCGATGGTCGCAGTCGCCAAGCCTGTCGCCTCGGGTCAGCTCAGGCGCCGCCTCGGGCTCGGGCTGCTCGTGCTCTATGGCATCGGCATCACGGTCGGGGCCGGCATTTATGTGCTGATCGGTGCGGTTGCAGGTCAAGCCGGCGTGTATGCGCCCTGGGCGTTCCTGCTCGCGGCGCTCGCCATGTCCTTCACTGTGGGCTCTTATATGGAGCTCGCCACGCGCTTTCCGGTAAGCGCAGGCGAGGCGGCATATGTGAAGGCAGCGTTCGGCCGGCCGTTGATCACGCGTACGGTCGGCCTTGCGACACTCGTCACGGCCATCATCTCGTCGGCGGCGGTCGCACTGGGGTCGGCCGGTTACATTGCCGAGTTCGTCGCTCTGCCGAGACCGGTTCTGGTCGTTCTCGTGTTATTGGCGGTCGGGGCCGTCGCCGCTTACGGAATCCTCGAGTCCGTTGTGCTTGCCGGCGTATTCACCATCGTCGAAGTCGGTGGCCTGCTCGCGATCATCATCGCGGCGATGCTCTCGCCCGCACCGCTGGTGATCCCGTCCGTTCCTCCGGCCGATGCCGCAGTCCTCACAGGGATCGCGACCGGGAGCCTGATCGCGTTCTTCGCCTTCATCGGGTTCGAGGAACTCGCCAATATCGCCGAAGAGGCGAAAGAGCCGGAGCGCAGCCTGCCGCTGGCCATGATCATCACGCTCGTGGTTTCCGCGGCGCTTTACGTGCTGATCGCCATCGTCGCCGTCAGCGTCGTCGAGCCTGGCCGGCTTGCGAAATCGTCAGCGCCGCTGTCGGACGTGTTCCGAGCCGTCGCCGCCGTCAGCCCGGCGACGATCACCGCGATCGCGATCATGGCGACGATCAATACCATTCTCGCGTCGCTCACGATGGCGTCCCGCGTCGCCTACGGGATGGCACGCCAGGGGGACCTGCCGAAGGTGCTCGGGGATGTGAATGCGGTCACCGGCACGCCGCTCGTCGCGACGGCGCTGACGGTCGGGGCGGCGCTGGTGTTGGCGCTCGCCTTCAACATCGAGCCGCTGGCAGAGGCGACCTCTGTTGCGACGCTGATCGTGTTCGCGCTCGTCAATATGTCGCTCATCGTCATCCGATGGCGTGGAGATGGGGGCAAATCTGGCTATTTCCGCGTGCCGGGCTGGGTTCCCTATGCCGGCGTCGCAAGCTCGGTCGCCATGGCGCTGGCATCGGTTCTTTAACCGCGTGACGGGCTCACGTTGTAACCTGCGGCAGAACGTCCTATATCGGGCTCACACCCGAACCGGCCGAGCCCCCGAAGCGTCATGTCGCTGAACCCCTACAACGAGCGCGCGAACCTGCGCCCGGCCCCCGCCGCCCGCCTGACGGAAGGGGTCAAAGGCCTGTTCACGTACAAGAAGTTCTGGGCGCATCGGTTCGGCACGGCCCCGTTCCTGCCGACGACGCGCGCGGAGATGGACGCGCTCGGGTGGGACAGTTGCGACGTGATTCTCGTGACGGGGGACGCCTACGTCGACCACCCCTCGTTCGGGATGGCTATCATCGGCCGGCTTCTGGAAGCACAGGGTTTCCGCGTCGGCATCATCGCGCAGCCGGACTGGCAGAGTGCGGAGCCGTTCAAAGTAATGGGCAGGCCGAACCTCTATTTCGGCATCACCGGCGGCAACATGGATTCCATGGTCAACCGCTACACGTCGGACCGGCGCATCCGGCACAACGACGCGTACACGCCGGCCGGCGTCGGCGGCAAGCGGCCGGATCGGTCGGTCATCGTCTATGCCCAGCGCTGTCGGGAGGCTTTCAAGGACTGCCGCATCGTGCTCGGCGGGATCGAAAGCTCGCTCCGACGTATCGCGCATTACGACTACTGGTCGGACAAGGTCCGCCGTTCGGTTCTCGTCGATGCGAAGGCCGACATCCTGCTCTATGGCAATGCCGAACGTGCCGTCGTCGAAATCACGCACCGGCTTGCTCGTGGTGAAGACCCGGCAACTTTCGACGACGTGCGTGGCGTCGCGCTCATGAAGCCGGCTGTACCGGAAGGCTTCGTCGAGCTTCATGCCGACGATGTCGACGTGGCCGACGAAGGTGCGCGTCAGGTCAAGGACGCAAAAGCGGTCGTGCGCCTTCCGTCCTATGAAACCGTGCTCGCCGACAGCGAGGCGTATGCGCGGGCGTCGCGCGTTCTCCATCGCGAGAGCAATCCCGGGAATGCTCGGCCGCTCGTCCAGAAGCACGGCGACCGTGAACTCTGGGTGACGCCGCCGCCGATCCCGCTGACGACGCCGGAGATGGACGCGATCTACGAGCTGCCCTATGCGCGCGGGCCGCATCCGGGGTACGGCGGCGAGAAGATTCCCGCCTGGGACATGATCAAGACGTCGGTCACGATCATGCGGGGGTGTTTTGGGGGCTGCACGTTCTGCTCGATCACGGAGCACGAGGGCCGCATCATACAGAACCGCTCGGAAGCGAGCGTGCTGCGCGAAATCGAGCAGATCCGCGACAAGACCGAGGGCTTTACCGGGGTCATCTCCGACATCGGCGGGCCCACGGCGAACATGTACCGGATGGCGTGCAAGGACGCCCAGATCGAAAAGTCCTGCCGCCGTCTTTCGTGTGTCTATCCGGAAATCTGTCCGAACCTCGACACCAACCACGACAGCCTTATTTCGCTCTATCGCAAGGTGCGCGAGGTGCCCGGCATCAAGAAGGTGCACGTCGCATCCGGCGTGCGCTACGATCTCGCAGTGAAGAGCCCGGCCTACATCAAGGAACTCGTCACGCATCACGTCGGCGGCTATCTCAAGATTGCACCCGAACATACCGAAGGCGGGCCGCTTTCGAAAATGATGAAGCCGGGGATCGGCTCCTACGAACGGTTCCGGCAGCTCTTCGACGCGGCCGTGCAGCAGGCCGGCAAGAAGTACTTTCTCATCCCGTATTTCATCGCGGCTCATCCGGGCACGACGGACGAGGACATGCTGCAGCTCGCGGTCTGGCTCAAGAAGAACAACTATCGCGCCGATCAGGTGCAGACCTTCCTGCCGTCGCCTATGGCGCTCGCAACGGCGATGTACCACTCGGGCAAGAACCCGTTGAAGGGCGTGCACCGGGGTACGTCGGAGTCGGTGGAGACGGTGCGTGGGCTCAAGCAGCGGCGGCTTCACAAGGCGTTCCTGCGCTACCACGATCCCGAGAACTGGCCGATCCTGAGGGACGCGCTGAAAGAGATGGGACGCGCCGATCTCATAGGTCCCGGCAAGCATCATCTGGTTCCAAACTGGCAGCCACCGGGGACCGGTCTCGGCGGTGGTGAGGGCAAGCGCCTTGGCCGCAAGCACGGCGCGCAGGTTTTCACGACCAAGGGCGTGCCCGTGCGCGATGCAACCGGGCGAAAAATGGGATCGCAGCCGGTTTCGCGGCCCGGCGCCGCCAAGGGCGATCGGCGTCCGAAGAAGCGTTAGGCGAGCCGCGGCTTTTTTCCACATGCTCCGGGCCGCCATTTTCCTGTCGGGGAGAGCGGCGATACACTGATCCATCTTTCGAGGGAGTCGGGGCGGGATGGTGCAGTCGCTGAAATGGATTGTTGTTTTTGTCGCCGGTTTCCTCGCTGCGACGGCGCTGGCGATGTTTCATTTCAACCTTTTTCCGGCGTGGTCCGTGCGGATGGCGCAGCCCGGGAAGCTCGAAGGCAAACTTGTCGTGCAGTGGCTCGAGCCGGACAAGTTCCTGTTCGTCCCCGACAGCGCCGCACCACTCAGGTTCACCCGCAGCACGGGCGAGGTCATCCAACCGCAGAAGTTGATGACCGATGGCGGATCTGTCCCTCGGGCCATGTGGGTCGCTCGCAGCTATTCGCCCTGGGGATACGCGCCGGCTTTCATCATCCACGACTGGCTGTTCGAGATGAAACGGTGCGCAATGCCGAACAATCCGGCGACCAGTCACCGGGTGGCGGCCGACATCATGGCTGAAGTCATGAAGACGATGGCGGCCGCGGGCGTGGTGTCCCTCGACGATCTGACGCTTCTGTCCATGCATGCTGCGGTCAATTCGTCGGTGGCGCGGGACTACTGGGAAACAGGGACGTGCACGTCTCAGACGATCGCTGCGGCGGCTGAGCGAAAGGCCGCACCCGGGGCTCCGGCACCCAAGATGGCGCCGGCGCCACAGGTCCGGGCGCGCTCGGCCCTGGAGCAGCGTTCGCCGGTGATGCAATACGAGATCAGGTTCTAAGCGAGTGTTGCAGGCCATTACTCACCCGGCCTGCGTTCGTTTCGGCCTGCCGGTGTCAGGCGTGATGCGTCTTGCCGGCAGGAACGTCGGCGTCTTTCGGCGCCATCAGGCCATCGACGTCAGAGCCGATTTCGGTGCGCCAGGACGTCATCCGTTCAAGGGCGGCGAGAAATGCGACGAGGATGGCGGCCAGCAGGACGGCCGTGAGCCAGAACGGCATGCCGAGCATCGTGTCGAAGGAGACCTTGGCGCCCGGTTCAGCGAAGGCGGCAGTGATTGGCGCATCGAGATAGCCATAGGTTATCGCGCCGGCGATGCCGCCGAGAATGACGAACAGGGCGTCGCGATAGCCGGCGCCCGCCTGTGCCATGGAGGTGCCGGGGCAGGCGCCGGAGAGCGCGATGCCGACACCCAGGATGAGACCGCCGATGATGTCGGCCTTGAAGAGCAACGGCTTCAGATGAAGCTTGATGCCGAAAAGGCCATTGAGGACGGCAAGGGCGAGGAGGCCCGTGACCACGGCGGCGAGGAAGATCTTGAGCATGATGAAGTTGCGCAACTGCATCTGGCCGAGGATGACGCCCGGTTCGAAGACGCGCGACTTTTCGAGTGCGAAGCCGAAGACGATGCCGCTCGCAAGGCCGATAAGAATGGCGGTGAAGACTGACATTTTTTTCTCCCTTGGCGCTCAGATGCGACGCATGAGCATTGCGGTGGCGATGCCGCCGGCGAACATCGCGGCGACGGCGAGGGTCGAACCCGCGGACAGCTGCGCGATGCCCGAGATGCCGTGGCCGGACGTACAGCCACCGGCGATGCGCGCACCGAACAGCATGATGAAACCGCCGAGGAAGGCGATCGGAGCGCGGGCGCCGAGGGTCGATTGACCGAGGGCACGGTTCCACACCGGCGAAATCGTCTGCCGGCGGGCACCGGACATCTTCATCGAAAGGAATGCGCCGAGCGCAATGCCGACGACGATGGCGACCTGCCACCAGTTCTTGGCGCCGTACATGTGGGAGGCGAAGTATTTGACGTTGGCCGCCGTGCTGTCGAACAGGGTTGCGATATGGGCGCCAACCGTAACGAAGGACGAGGACGCGCCGAGGGCTGTATTCATGAAGTAAAACGTCGGGATCTGGAGGAGGCCTATGACCACCCCCGCGACATAGGGCGACCACGCCCTGTCATTCAATGCCGGCATGCCGTTGTCCTCCTTGGTTCGAGACGCGTGGTTGCAGCTTCATCATGCATCAGACATTAGAAGCTTCTAATTAATGATGTTGAATGGGTCAAGAGGACGTCGGCGACGCAGAGAGGCGTTTGGACGACGGGTTTTCAGATTGCGGAGAGATGCGGGCTTTCGCGGTTAACTGAAATGCAGCATGATTTGGCACTTTCGGCCGGCTCGGGGGTTCTCATCCCGGGTTGTGTGGGTGCTTGAACACGTGCCTTTGAGTTGACGTTTACGTCATCTTTGCGTAGTTGAAAGTGCAGTAGTTTCGGGCTTTGGCGCGCTTCCCCCGCGCAAGGCGTTCCAGTGGAGGTCTCATATGGCCGAGTTTGGTGTCGTGCTGGTGCTTGCGATCGTGGTGTTCGTGCTCGCCATGAGATCGGCGCCGCTCTGGGCCTATGCCGCTCTTGCGGTTGTGACGTGGCTCGGGTTTGCCACCGATGTCGTGCACGGCGGCTGGCAGACACCGAGCTTCTCGTTGTTGTCGATCATCGGTCTCCTTCCGGTGGTGGCCCTCGTCGCTCTCTCGGTTCCAGCCATTCGCCGGGCGATTTTCGTCGAGCTGGCCTACGACATGGTGCGGAAGATCCTGCCGCGCGTGTCGGAGACAGAGCAGCAGGCACTCGACGCAGGCACCATCGGTTTCGATGCCGAACTGTTCTCGGGCAAGCCCGACTGGGAGAAGCTGCGCGCGGTTCCGCCGATCACGCTGACGGACGAAGAACGGGCCTTCATGAATGGGCCGACCGAAGAACTCTGCCGCATGATCGACGACTGGAAGATCCGTCACAACGAGCGTGAAATCCCGAAGCCCATCTGGGACTTCGTCAAGAAGCACGGCTTTCTCGGCATGCTGATCTCGAAAGAGCACGGCGGGCTAGGTTTTTCCGGCCAGGCGCAGTCGCTCATCCTCGGCAAGGTCGCGTCGCGCTCGCCGGATGTCTGCACGATCGTCATGGTTCCGAACTCGCTCGGTCCTGGCGAACTCATCGAAAAATACGGGACGGACGAACAGAAGCATCACTATCTGCCGCGCCTTGCGCGTGGCGAGGAAGTGCCGTGCTTTTCCCTGACCGGGCCGACCTCGGGCTCGGACGCGGCGACGATGCGGGACATCGGCACGGTTGTGAAGGGCACATGGCAGGGGCGGGAAACGCTCGGTATCCGCGTAAGCTGGGACAAGCGCTACATAACGCTCGGACCGGAAGCGACGCTGGTCGGGCTCGCGTTCCACCTTTTTGATCCTGAGGGTCATCTCGGGCGGGGCGACAACATCGGCATCACCGTCGCGCTCATTCCGGCGGACCATCCCGGCGTCAACATCGGCCGGCGGCATCTGCCGTGCGGCTCCGCATTCCCGAACGGTCCGAACTGGGGCAAGGACGTTTTCATTCCGATGGATTTCGTCATCGGCGGCGAGAAGATGGCCGGCCATGGCTGGCGCATGCTGATGGAATGCCTCGCGGCGGGGCGCGCGATTTCGCTTCCCTCGTCGGCGACAGCGGGCGCGAAGCAGATGCTGCGCGCGACGACGGCCTATGGCCGCATCCGCAAGCAGTTCGGTCTGCCTGTCGGGCACATGGAGGGGCTCGAGGAACCGCTCGCGCGCATGGTCGAGACCGCCTACGTCAACGAGGCCGCCCGCGCCGTAACGGCGTCGATGGTCAGCCGTGGCGAAAAACCGTCGGTGATTTCAGCGCTGATGAAGTACCAGACGACGGAACGCATGCGGCGTTCGGTCAACGATGCGATGGACCTGCACGGCGGTCGCGCGATCTGCGACGGGCCGTCCAACTACCTGCAGTCCGCGTATCAGGCCGTTCCCGTCGGCATCACGGTCGAGGGTGCCAACATCCTGACGCGGACGCTCATCACGTTCGCGCAGGGTGCGCTCAGGTCGCATCCGTATCTCTACAAGGAAGTGCAGGCCGGGCAGAATCCGGATCGCAAGGCGGGGCTCCGGGATTTCGAGCGCGCCTTCCTCGGACACATCGCGTTCTCGCTCTCGAACGTGACAGGTGCGCTCTTCCACAACGCGACCGGCGGAATGTTCGGTGAGGCGCCGAAGGACGGGTTCGGCACGGCGGAATGGTACCGGCAGCTGTGGCGTGCGTCGCGTTCGTTCGCTCTGGTCGCGGATCTCACGGTTGCGTCGCTCGGTGGTGGTCTCAAGACCAAGCAGAAGATCACCGGCCGTCTCGCCGACGCGCTCTCCGAACTCTACCTGCTGTCGTGCGTGCTCAAGCGCTTCGAGGACGACGGCCGACCCGAGCGTGACCGGCATATCGTGTCGTTCGCTGCGCAAAACAGTCTCCACCGCTTCCAGGAAGCGATCCGCGGTACGATCGACAACTTTCCGGTGGCTCCGGCACGCTGGCTGATGCGGTTCTGCGTGTTCCCGCTGGGCGCACGCCGTCGACCGGCACCGGACTGGCTCGGCCACAAGATCGTGGGTTACGCCATGGAGCCGGGCGAGGTTCGCAATCGCCTGACCCGCGACATCTACATCTCGAAGGACGTGAACGACGCGCTCGGTCTCCTCGAGGTGACGCTGGAAAAAGTCATCCAGGCGGAAGAGGCGGAGAAGAAGCTCGACCGGGCCATCCGCAAGGGCGATATCCGCCGCTTCCACGGGATCGACTGGATCGGCGATGCCGCGGCGAAGGGCATCGTCACGGCCGACGAAGCGAAGCTCCTGCGCGAGGTCGAGGCCCTGACCGCGCGTGTCATCGCGGTCGATCACTTCGATCCTGCCGAAGTCAAACCGAATTATATGACCGCAGGCCACAACGCACGCACGGCACGCCCTGCGGCCGAGTGATCCTGTTGCCACCAGTCGTCCTGCGCACGAGCATCCCCCCTCGGCGCATTGAATGAGGAGTTCGTCTCATGGCGTTCGATGCTGCAACCCTGAAAGACTGGAAACTTTCCATCGACCATGAAGGGATCGCCTGGGCGGTCTTCGATCGGGAGGGTGAGAGCCAGAACAGCCTCGGCCGGCGCCCACTCGAGGAACTCGGGGCGATCGTCGCGGAGATCGA
>DAOMWV010000045.1:0-16340 GCA_035436725.1 Hyphomicrobiaceae bacterium | reverse complement strand
GTGGCGCTGTCGTCGTCTCGTTTATGGGTGCACGCCGCTCGCCGGTGCCACTCCCACCTTGACCGGCACTCGCAACCGGCCCCGTCCGCTCGACGAGCGTCGCCCCGCCGAGCATCTTCATGAGGTCGTCGGGCGTCGGCAGGTCGGCCGTATAGGCGAGACGGATCAGCACCATGTCGGCCGCCGCCAATGCATCTCCGGCGTCCGATATCTCCTCGATCCCCTTGAGCAGCATCTGCCAGGCCCGGCTCAGGATCGCCACCGAGTAAGCCTTCGCGAACACGCCGACGCGCTGCACTTCGTCGGGCGCGAGATCGTCACCGGCAACCGCCGCTCCCGCCACCTTGACGCGCGTGACGATGTGCACGGCTTCGGCGAGATCGGCCACTACCTGCCGCACATCTGCCCCGTCACGATGCAGGTCCGAAATCGCCGCGAGCGCGTCCTTGGCGCGTCCACCAAGAACATGATCGAGGAGATCGAGAATGCGCCCGCGATCCGCCAGCCCGAGCATGGCCCGCACCGCATCCGTGGTCACAGCGCCCGAGCCCATCGCGATCGCCTGATCGAGGATGGAAAGACCGTCCCGCACCGACCCTTCTGCCGCTCGCGCAACGAGCGCCAGTGCCTGCGGCTCCGCAGAGGCACCTTCCGCCTTCACGATCCGGTCGAAATGCGCCGCAAGCGTCGGCACGTCGACACGCCTCAGGTCGAACCGCTGGCACCGCGACAGCACCGTTACCGGCACTTTCCGGATCTCAGTCGTCGCGAAAATGAACTTCACGTGCTCCGGCGGCTCTTCGAGCGTCTTCAGGAGCGCGTTGAACGCGTTCTTGGAGAGCATGTGGACTTCGTCGATGATGAACACCTTGTAGCGCGCGACGAGTGGCTTGTAGCGCGCGTTTTCAATGATCTCGCGAACGTCATCGACACTGGTGTTCGATGCCGCGTCCATTTCGATCACGTCGGGATGCCGGCTTTCCATGATCTCGGCGCAGTGCCGGCCGAGTTCCGGCATGTCCACGGTCGGCCCGCTGACGCCATCGCGCTCGTAGTTGAGCGCGCGTGCCAGGATTCGCGCCGTCGTCGTCTTGCCGATGCCACGGACGCCGGTCAGCATGTAGGCCTGCGCGATGCGGCCCGTCTGGAAGGCGTTCCTGAGCGTCGTGACGAGCGCATCCTGCCCGATCATGTCCTCGAACGTGCGCGGACGGTACTTGCGCGCGAGCACCACGTAAGGCTTGGGCGCAGTCGCGGAGACGCCGCCTGGCGGCTTGTCTTTGGGTGTCTTGGCCATGCCCTGATCTGGCAGACAAACCCCGTTCAGGGCAACCCCTCGCTGGACCATGGTAGACCCGAAACGCCGTCCGGTGCAGACGCCGCGTGGGCATCCGATTCGCCCTCGAGAGTGCGGCACGTAGGCGAAGCCGTCGCCGAAGGACGCACCCGCAGAGGACGCCTACGACCCACTCCGGCGCGTCGATCAGCGTCCGTGAGCGAAAAAGGAGACCGGTACGACCCGTATCGAAACTCGTTGGGGCTGCTTCCTTCCGGACCTGACCCAGTTGGCGAGGGACACGCCCGCACCGGCCTCCCGGGAGGCTATGTAGTCCCTGGACCGCCCGAAAGCAAATGCCGCATTGCAAAAAGGCTACGTTGCGTCCCGGGCCAATCGACGGCTAAGAACATCGCGAGGCGTTGATGCCGATCTAGCAGGACTGCCGCCAGTCGAGGCGGACATGGAACTATGCTGCTGCGCGACTGCGCACGTAGGCGTCTGCCGTCGGCGGTAGCCGCCCCGTCCGGAGCCGTCCCGCGTGCAGGGCGAGCGGACCAGACGGCGTGAGGACATAGAATGAAACCGACAATCGGGACCACGAGCGTTTTCGATCGCCAGAGCGGCAAACGCAGTGACGAGGCATATCTGAAGTCCCTGCTTGCCCGTCCGGACGCTCGGTTTCTCGTGCTCGCCGACCAGAAGCCCGTCATCGTTTCCAACGCCGACCGTACCGAGGCGTCGCTGCGCTGGCTGAGCCGCGCCGACATCGATGCTGCCGGCCTCGTGTTCGCCCCCGAGGAAACCCTGTTCCTCGGCATCGACCGCAAGACCGGTGCCGGCCATTTCGCCGTCGGTGTCAACGAGCACCGGACCCGGCACGCTCCCGGCGTGCTGGAATATCTCCGCCCCGTCGTCGATCTGCGCTCGCTCGCCATGCAGGGCATCATGAGCGCGGAGGAGCTGTCGCTCGCCGGCCAGGCCAAGGCCCTCATTCACTGGCACGAGAATGCCCGCTGCTGCGGCCATTGCGGCGGCACGACGCTCATCAAGGACGGCGGCTGGAAGCGCAAGTGCTGGGCCTGTGGCCTCGAACATTTCCCGCGCACCGATCCCGTCGTCATCATGCTCGTCGTCGATCCCGCGAAGAAGCGTTGCCTGCTCGGACACGAAGCGCGCTTCTCCAAGGAGCCGCGCATGTATTCGACGCTCGCCGGCTTCATCGAGCCCGGCGAGGATGTCGACGACGCCGTCCGCCGCGAAGTCTTCGAGGAAGCGGGCCTGAAGATCGGCGACGTGCATTTTCATTCGACCCAGCCCTGGCCGTTCCCCCATTCGCTGATGATCGGCTGCATCGGCATCGCCGAGAGCTTCGACATCAAGATCGACCCCGCCGAAATCGAGGAGGCCCGTTGGTTCGGCCTTGATGAGGTGAAGCAGATGCTCGAAGGCAGGCATCCCTCGAACTGGTGGGTGCCGGGCAAGCAAGCCATCGCGCGCGCCCTGATCACGGCCTTCGTCGAAGGAAAATATTGATCCTGCGGCTTCACGCTCCGTCCAACAGCACAGAAAGTGACGCTCCGTCGTGACCACGGCAGCCAACGACGACGCGTTTTCCCTCACTGGCTCTCCGGGGCTGTTCGCGCTCTGGCAGTCGCGTTTCCTGTCCGGAACCGCGGTCCAGATGCTGTTCGTCGCCATCGGCTGGCAACTCTACGAACTCACCGCCAACCCCCTCGACCTCGGCCTCGTCGGCCTCGTTCAGTTCGTGCCGCTGTTCCTGGCGAGCCCTCTCGCGGGCTATGCCGCCGATACGCGCGATCGGCGCCGCGTCGCACTCGTCTGCCAGTCGGTCGCGGCGATCATTGCGCTGCTGCTGACGCTGAGCGCCTTGTCCGGCCAGATCGGCCGTTATCAGATCTTTCTCCTCGTGGGGCTCCTCGGCCTGCTCCGTGCCTTCGAGTTCCCGACCCTGTCCGCGCTCGTCCCGCTCCTCGTGACACGCGACCAGATGACCCGCGCCGTCTCCCATTATTCGAGCGCCAACCAGGCATCCATCGTGCTCGGCCCAGCCGTCGGCGGCATTCTCACCATGGCCGGCCCTGCGGTGGCCTACGGTGTCGCCACCGCTCTTCTCGCCGCAGCCGCCTGGCGTACGTCGACGCTGCGCCCTGCTCCTCAGAACCTGAACACCTCACCGTTCTCGGTCACGACCCTTCTTGCCGGCGGCAAGTTCATCATCTCCACGCCGGTCATCCTGGGCGCGCTCTCCCTCGATCTCGTGGCGGTTCTTCTTGGCGCTGTCGTGGCGCTGCTGCCCATTGTCGCCAAGGACATTCTGCAGGTCGGTCCATGGGGCCTTGGCATCCTGCGCGCGAGCCCGGCCGTCGGCGCACTCTCGATGGCGATCTACCTCGCCCATAATCCGCTCCGCTCCGCCGCCGGCGCCAAGATGTTCTGGGGTGTCGCGATCTATGGTGTAGCGACGATCGTGTTCGGCTTCGCCGGATCGTTCCTCGTCGCCATTCTCGCCCTTCTGGTCATGGGCGCCGCCGACGTCATCAGCGTCGTCGTCCGCCAGTCCCTCGTGCAGTTACGCACCCCCGACGACATGCGCGGCCGCGTCGGCGCGGTCAACACCATGTTCATCGCCGGATCCAATCAGCTCGGTGATTTTCGCGCCGGTCTCGTTGCCGCCGCCATTGGCACGGGCCCCGCCATCCTTGTCGGTGGCGTCTGTGCCGTCGCCATCGCGGCCGTCTGGGCAGCACTCTTCCCGTCGCTTCGGAAGCTGGACCGGCTCGAAAACTGACGCGGTTACTTCTTCCTGTCGGCCGGCTCGATCGGCTTCACGTTCTTCTGGATGACATCGCCGCGATGGTAGGCGCGCACGAGTTTCGCGGCGATCAACGCAACGCCGACGACACCGAGTACCGTCAGGAGTTGACGCCTGTTGCGAAACGGATTGCGCCTCGGCCGGTATCTCATGTGCATGACCCTCTCGATATGAAAGGTTACAGTCGGACCGCAAAAAACAAAACCCGCGTTTCACAACGCGGGTTCTGCTGCTCATGATCGAAACTGGCGTCAGTTCGAGCGCTCTGGCAGGGCATGTGCCATGCGCTGACGTTTTGTTTCTAGGTAACGTACGTTGTGCACATTCGGCTTGCAGATGACAGGCACCTGCTCGGCGACACGGATGCCCTCTGCCCGCAACGCATCGACTTTCGCCGGGTTGTTGGACAGGAGCTTGATCTCCGGGTAGCCGAGATCGAACAGGATGTGAGCTGCGAGATCGTATTCCCGCGCCTCGATGGGCGCGCCGACGGCCACGTTCGCATCCACCGTGTCATATCCCTGCTCCTGCAGAGCATACGCGCGGATTTTTGCGACGAGACCGATGCCGCGACCTTCGTGATACGGAAGGTAGATCAGGACACCGAGCGGGCTGGTGGTGATCTTTTCCAGCGACGCCTGCAGCTGCGGATAGCAGTCGCACTTGAGCGAATGGAAAATATCACCGGTAACGCATCCACTGTGAACGCGCACGAAGGGAATCTCGTTCCCTGCCTGGCTCGTCCTGTGGATCAGGACGAACGCTTGATTGTGGGGATCGGTGCCCTGGTAGGCTCGCGCCTCCAGATGCAGCTCTTTCCCCTTGAACTCGATCGGCAGCATGGTTTGTGCCGACCAGTCGAGATCAAGCGCGTAGGACTTAACCGCATTCGACTTCATATAACTCTCCAAACGGATACCGGCGCATTAGCGCCAGCGATTTGGGTCCTGTAAAGAGCGGTCTGCAAAAACCGAGCCTTGCCAGGATTGGCGGAGATTTTGTCTCTCTTCCCCAAATGAACGAACTGGCCCCCATCGAGTTCCCCCTCCCGGTTCCAGTTCGCGAGCCGACGGGCGTGACGCGCCGACCCGACGACCGACAGAGTCGGCCACCCCATACTACGGATGAACCCGTACTGCGGAGCACGTCACGATTACGAATACGAAAATGAATGGCAGATGTATGTTGGGTCGAAGGCGCCAAATTAACGAAGATGCACGCACAACGCAGCGAGCGTCGTCGAAGACGCGCCGAGATGACTTTATCAATACATATCAAATGGATAAAGAATATGGGAAGGGGCGCGGCGTGTTGAACCCGGACAATGGACCAGGTGATCGTCGCCGCTCGCTTGGTCGCTGGCGGCTCGAAATGGACCGCGAGACTTCACCGCCCGTTCAGTTACACTCTGTCATGAAAGCGTCACTGGACTGACACGGGCGCGTCAGCCCCTCCGCAGTCATTGGTCGAAAGCTCTGGGCAGATGTTGAGATTTCGCGTCACATCGGGAAAGATTCCGTCGCTCGAGATCTTCCGTCGCCTGAGTTCGCATATCCGCGAAGTCATCGGGCGGCACCATCTCGCCGCGACCATTATCCCGGTTTTGCTTGTTTCAGGGTTGATTGCCTTTTTCTGGCGCACCGAAGGCGAGATCGAGAACATCGCCTTCACGGCAGGCACGACGGCCGCGTTGATCGCCGTCCTCACGCTGATGACGAGACGCCTCTTCTTTTCGACGCTCATCGTCTCCTCGATGGTCGCCATCGTCGCTTGGGCCTCGATGACCAAGCGCCAGACCATGGATATGGTGGTGCACGCCTACGACCTCTTCTTCTACCTGAGCTCCTGGTCGACGATCTCCTATCTGTGGGCGGATCACCGGCATCTCGTGATCTCTTTTGTGGCGGGCATCGTCATGATGTTCGTCGCCGGATGGATCGCCTGGCGCTTCGACACCACCCGCATTCCCATTAAAGCGAGTGCGATCGGTTTCCTCCTCGCCGTCGCAGTGTCGACGGCCGGTGCCGCCACGAAAGGTGAGCGGCGCCACATGCAGTTCCACTTCCAGAACCTCTACGTTTCGTCGTTCTATGCTTCCTGGGCCGAAACACTCGGTACGCTCTGGCATGGCACGATGCTCGAAGCCAAGGAGCAGAACGTCTCGACGAAGCCATTTGTCGTCTCCGACGTCTGCACCCCGAAAGGCCGCCGCCCCCACATCGTTCTCATCCATCAGGAATCGATTGTTCCACCGGGCATGTTTCCGGCCCTGTCCTACGATCGTTCCGTCGACACGATGTTCAAATCCGACGACGGCAAGACCCACGGTCTCCGCGTAGAGACCTTTGGCGGCGCCTCGTGGCTGTCCGAGTTCTCGCTCCTGACCGGTATTTCGACCCAGGCCTTCGGCGGCATGCGGCAGTTCGTTCAGACCTTCACCGTGAATCGCCTGAAGGACACCCTGCCGCAATCGCTCGCCGCCTGCGGCTATCGCAATGTCGTCTTCTATCCGATGCTGCGGAACTTCGTGTCCAACGACAAGTTCTACAAGTCGATCGGACTGACCGAGGTCTTCGACCTCAGGGACCAGAAGGCGAAGTCCGCGCAGGAGCGCGACCGTTTCTACTTCGCCAATGCGCTGGCAGAGATGGAGCGCCACGTTGCAAGCTCTGATCAGCCCTTGTTTACTTACATCCAGACCATGAGCGGCCATTGGCCGTACGACGTTCCCTTCGCGCCGGACGAAAACGTCCCCGGCGGCGGTCCTGGAACACATCCTGAAATGCACGAGTACCTGCGCCGTATCTCGCTTGCCAATCGCGACTTCAACTGGCTGATGGACGAGATTAAACGGCGGCTACCGAACGAACCGGTTCTGATCGTCCACTACGGCGACCACCAGCCCACAGCCACACGGACGCTCCTCGGTTTCCGCCAGGAACTGGAAGAGCCCGAGGACATCACATTGACCCCCGACAGTCCCGGGTTTCTCGTCTATTACGCCATGCGGGGACACAACTGGCGCGTCCCGGCTCTGCCGGATCACAAAAACGTCGACATCCCTTACCTCGGTGCATTGATCCTGCGTGGTGCCGGTCTTCCGCTCTCTGACGCGAACCGCTATCGTCTGGAAATGATGGACGCCTGCGGTGGCCGTTATTGGGGCTGCAGCAACAAGGACAGGGTCCTTGCATTTCATCGCCGCCTGATCGATAGCGGCATCATCATCGCCCGTTGACCATCGGCTGCATCGCGACAAGTAGAACCGTGCTCGACAGACCAGACCGCCAGACGACTCCGACGATGTCCACGCCGATCGCGCGTGGACGGGCTCTGACCGTTGTCATACCGGCGTACAACGAGGCGAAAGGGATCGACGCCCTCGTCGCGGCTCTGACACCGGAACTCGAAGCGACCGGGCTCGCCTGGGATGTCGTCTTTGTCGATGACGGCTCCCGCGACGAGACGCTGCTGCGATTGCGCGATCTTCACGCCCGCGATGCACGCTTCACCGCGATCGCATTGAGCCGCAACTTCGGCAAGGAGATCGCTGTCGCCGCCGGCCTCACCTATGCCCGCGGCGACGCTGTCGTCATAATGGACGCCGACCTGCAGCATCCCCCGGACGTCATCCACCGCTTCCTCGCCAAATGGCGCGAAGGCTACGACGTCGTCTACGGCCAGCGCGACGACCGCGAAGCCGACAGCCCGTTCCGCCGCCTGTTCAGCCGTGGCTTCTATCGCCTGTTCGCCGAAATGAGCGGAACCGTGCTGCCGGACGGCGCCGGCGATTTCCGTCTTCTCGATCGGCGTGCCGTCGACGCAATGAACCGGATTGGCGAACGGGCCCGCTTCAACAAGGGGCTTTACGCCTGGATCGGCTTCAATGCTGTCGGCGTCGATTTCCATGTCCCGCCCCGCCACGACGGCGGCGGCTCGCGTTGGCGCCCGCGTCAACTCTGGCGCTTCGCCCTCGACGGCCTGATTTCCTTCTCGACCATCCCGCTTCGGGTCTGGAGCTACATCGGTCTCGTCGTATCGAGCGTCGCATTCGCCTATGTCGTCATCTTCTTCACCAAGACGTTGATCTTCGGCGCGGACGTGCCGGGCTTCCCGACCTTGATCATCTCCGTCCTTTTCCTCGGCGGCATGCAGCTCATATCGCTCGGCGTGATCGGCGAATACCTCGGCCGCATCTACGAGGAAGTGAAGGACAGGCCGCTCTTTCTCGTCTCCGAGGAAATCGGCACGCTCGGCCCTGCCCGTCCGGCGTCTCGCCCCCGGACACCTGCATCGTGACGCGTCTGCCGCAACGGCCGATCCTCAACGCGGACGATTACGCCATGACCGGTGGCGTCTCCGATGCGATCGAAGACCTCGCACGCGCCGGACGCCTGTCCGCAACCTCGGTCATGACCAGCATGCCGGTCTGGCCCGAACGGGCGTCGCGCTTGCGCGAGTTGCGCAAACAAATTGCAACGGGTCTGCATCTGAACCTGACGGTCGGCCGTGCGTCGACCGCGAGCGCCACACTTGCGCCAAAGGGCACCTTCCCCACGCTGCCACGGCTGATCCTCGCTTCTGTCACGCGAAGGCTCGATTCGACGGACGTTCGGACCGAAATCGCGCACCAGCTCGATCTCTTCGAGCGTCATCTTGGCTTCCCCCCCGATCACATCGACGGCCACCAGCACGTCCATACACTCCCCGTCATCCGCTCCGTCCTGATCGACGAAATCAACCGCCGCTATCCCGCCCGTCCTCCTCTGTTTCGCCTGCCTGACAATGCAGCAACGCGCCTGCCCGCGCGACTTTCCGCTGGCCTGAAGGCTGGCGTCGTCGCGACACTTTCCGCTGGCACCGCCCGCGATCTTGCCCGTGCCCCCATCCCGCACAACACACGGTTTTCTGGCTTCTCCTCGTTCGACATCGGCGTCGATTACGCCGCCGAAATCGACCGTGAACTGCGTCGCGCCGAACCGGCCCCGGGAGAAACGTCGATCGTCATGTGCCATCCCGGCTTTCCCGATGATGCGCTCGCCGGGCTCGATCCCATCACGACGCGCCGCCGTCAGGAATTCGAGGCCCTGATGACGATGCCGGAACTGCCTGACCGCATCTGGCATCCGGATCGGCCCGCCGATGGCAGCGCCATTGATTGGTCGCACCATCCTTGAAAACGGGCACTTGCAGCACTGCCGCACGTCCGGATAAATGCAGCTGCGCCATTCGATAGTTGCAGTTTCGCAAAGACGGGCAGATCCGCCGTATCATGAAGCAGCCACGCCCCGACACCGCCGCCATCGAAACCGTCGTCGCCATCGCACGCCACGGCTCGCCGGCGGCCGCCGCGGAGGCCCTCGGCCGCAACGTCACCACCACCTACCGACACATCAACGCACTCGAAACCGAGCTCGGCGTGAAATTGTTCGATCGCCATCACGGCGGCTGGAAGCTCCGTCCCGAGGGCCGTGCCCTCGCCGATGCCGGCGCCGAACTGGAGCGCCTACTCGATCGCGCACTCGATCAGGCTCGCGCCCAGGCCCGCTTCGCGCGGGGCAAGTTGCGGATCGCCGTCTCCGACGATTTCGCCACGGCCTATCTCGCAACGCGTCTCAAGGGCTTCATCGACCGGTTTCCTGAAATCCAGCCCGACCTCATCGTCGGCAACACCTTCGCCGATCTCGTCGCGGGAGATGCCGACGTCGCCATCCGTCCCCACCGCTACCCCGGCGACGACCTCGTCGGTCAGCGCGTCGCCATGATGAACCACGCCTTCTACGCCGCCGCGGCGTACGTGAAGTCCTACGGCAAACCCGCCTCCACCTGCGATTTGAAGGATCACAGGTTGATCGGATTTGGCGAGAGCCTGTCTGGCTTCACTGCGGCCGAGTGGCTCACGGCGACGGTCGGCCACACCGTGCCCTGCGCCGGCTTCGGCTCGACGATGTCGATGACGAACGCGACAGCCTCCGGCCTCGGCGTGGGTCTTCTTCCCTGCTACATCGCCGACGCGGATAAATCCCTCATTCCCGTCCTGCCGATCGAAGGCGGATTGGGCATCGACATCTGGCTCGTGACACCGGAGCAGCGCAAGAACGAGCCGAACACGCGCGCGTTTTTCCGGCACTTCGGTGCAGTGTTGCGCGCGGACGCGGCCATGTTCATCGGCGCCCCATATCGCTACAAATAACGCCGAACGCCGCCGACGGTTGTGCCGTCGGCGGCGTTCGTGGAGTTATGCGCGCATCAGTGATAGACGCGCGGCGCATCCGCGTCCGGCCGGGCCGCAACGCGCCCGTTGAGAACCAGTTGGCCGTCCGCGACGCCGATCTCGACCGTATCCCCGTCCATCACCGTTCCGGCGAGGATCATCTCCGCGAGCGGGTCCTGCACCGACTTCTGGATGACGCGCTTCAGCGGACGCGCTCCGTAGGCCGGATCGTAGCCCCGATTGGCGAGCCACGTGCGGGCGTCGTCGGCAAGATTGAGGACGATCTTGCGATCGGCGAGCAGCTTCTGCAGCCGCGCCATCTGGACGTCCACAATGGCCGCCATCTGCTCCCGCTTCAGGCGGTGGAACACGATCGTCTCGTCGAGCCGGTTGAGGAACTCCGGACGGAATTTGGTCTTGAGCTCCGCCAGCACGAGCTGCTTTGCGTCAGCAAAGCTCTTCTCGTCCGTCGCCGCCACGAGATACTCCGCGCCGATGTTCGACGTGAGGATGATGAGCGTGTTCTTGAAGTCGACCGTACGCCCCTGCCCGTCCGTCAGTCGCCCGTCGTCGAGCACCTGCAGGAGAACATTGAACACGTCCGGATGCGCCTTCTCAACCTCGTCGAACAGCACGACCTGATAAGGCCGCCGCCGCACCGCTTCGGTCAGAACGCCACCTTCCTCGTAGCCGACGTAACCCGGAGGCGCGCCGATGAGACGTGCCACGGAGTGCTTCTCCATGAACTCGCTCATGTCGACCCGCACCATGGCGCTGTCGTCGTCGAACAGGAACGCGGCCAGCGCCTTCGTCAGCTCCGTCTTGCCGACGCCCGTCGGCCCGAGGAACATGAACGAGCCGATCGGCCGGTTCGGATCCTGAAGCCCCGCGCGCGCGCGCCGGACAGCGGTCGACACGGCGCGAACCGCATCTTCCTGGCCGATGACACGCTTGCCGATCGCCTCTTCCATCCGAAGGAGCTTGTCCTTCTCGCCTTCGAGCATCTTGTCGACGGGAACACCGGTCCAGCGCGAGATGACACCCGCGATGTGATCAGACGTCACCTCCTCCTCGACCATCGCCCCGCCGGTGGCCTTCTGGCTTTCGATCTCTTTCAGTTTCTTCTCGAGTCCCGGAATGACGCCGTACGCGAGCTCGCCCGCTTTCGCGAGATCGCCGCGCCGCTGCGCGAGCTCGAGATCGGTCCGCGCCTGATCGAGGTTCTCCTTGACCTTGCGCGCGTCCCCGAGCTTCGACTTCTCCGCCTGCCAGCGCGCGGTGAGACCGCCAACGGTCTCTTCGAGCGCCGCGATGTCCTTTTCGAGCCTCTGCAGTCGGTCTTTCGACGCTTGATCCTGCTCCTTCTTGAGCGCCTCGCGCTCGATCTTCATCTGGATGAGCTTGCGATCCGCCTCGTCGAGTTCTTCCGGCTTGCTGTCGACCTGCATACGAAGGCGCGACGCCGCCTCGTCGACGAGGTCGATCGCCTTGTCCGGCAGGAATCGGTCCGTGATGTAGCGGTTCGACAGCGTCGCCGCCGCGACGAGCGCGTTGTCCGTGATTCTGACGCCGTGATGCAGCTCGTACTTCTCCTTGAGCCCGCGGAGGATCGAAATCGTGTCTTCGACCGTAGGTTCCGTGACGAACACCGGCTGGAAGCGCCGCGCGAGCGCCGCGTCCTTCTCGATATGCTTCCGGTACTCGTCGAGCGTGGTCGCACCGACGCAGTGCAATTCGCCGCGCGCAAGCGCGGGTTTCAGCAGATTGCCAGCGTCCATTGCACCTTCAGACTTGCCCGCACCGACGATCGTGTGCAGCTCGTCGATGAACAGCACGATGCCGCCCTCCGCCGCCTGCACTTCCGACAGGACCGACTTGAGCCGCTCCTCGAACTCGCCGCGATACTTCGCCCCTGCGATCAGCGCACCCATGTCGAGCGCGAGCAGTTTCTTGTCCTTGAGGCTTTCCGGGACGTCACCCTTGATGATGCGCAGCGCCAGTCCCTCGGCGATTGCGGTCTTGCCGACGCCGGGTTCACCGATCAGCACGGGGTTGTTCTTGGTGCGGCGCGCAAGAACCTGGATGGTACGCCGGATCTCGTCGTCGCGGCCGATGACCGGATCGAGCTTTCCTTCCGCCGCCGCAGCCGTTAGATCGCGCGCGTACTTCTTGAGTGCGTCGTACGCATTCTCTGCGGTGGCCGTGTCGGCGGTGCGGCCTTTGCGGATCGCCTCGATCGCGACGTTCAAGGTCTGCGGATTGACTCCGGCGGACTTGAGAATATCCGCCGTCGCGGCACTCGGCTCGAGTGCAAGCGCGAGCAGCAGCCGCTCGACGGTGACGTAACTGTCGCCCGCTTTCTTCGCGATCTTCTCAGCCTGATCGAAGACGCGCGCGAGTTCGCCCGACATGTAGACCTGTCCGGCGCCACCACCCGAAACCTTGGGCATTTTGCTGATTGCGCGCTCGACCTCGGCAAGTGCGACATCCGGCCGCCCCCCGGCATTCCGGATGAGGCCGGCGGCAAGCCCTTCCGGGTCGTCGAGAAGAACCTTGAGCAGGTGTTCGGGCGCGAGTTTCTGGTGTCCCTCGCGTTGCGCCATGCCCTGCGCCGATTGCAGAAACCCCTTCGTACGATCTGTGTAACTATCGAAATTCATGTGCTTTTCTCCACCATGCAACGCCCACCCCGAAGCGGTGGACAGCGCCGTGCCTACCCGCACCCCCGTAGGCAGTGCGGCTGCATCTGAGGTGGGTACGAACCCACGATTTCGCCAGAGGCCATGTCGATTTTTGCCGGGCACCCGTTCGCCGGAGGACGGGCCGGTCCGGGTTGCATTAGCTGTTTTCGAAGCGGCGCCGCGAGGGCAGCTGTCACCCCCGCCAGACGCCGTCCGTGATCCGCGCCGCCTCCGGAAGCGGCGGCTGAAAGAGGTAGGTCCACGCCGTCACCTCCCGACCGTCGTCGAGGCGCGCCTGGATGAGCATCCTCACATACTCGTCCGCAGCTCCCGCACTTAGCCCGCCGCGCGTGATCCCTTCGTACTCGTCGAGCCAGGCGAGCGACGCATCCGGGTCGGCAAGCCGGTAGACCTCGCCATGCACGATGTCGCCAGTATCTTCACCCGGCTTGAGACCCGGATACCAGCTGACGCGATAGAGCCGTCCGGCGACAGTCGCCCGCCCGACGAGTTCCGCTTCCCACCGCAGGCGCTGCCCCATCGGATGATCGAGCGCCGTCGTGAGTGACCCGTAGACGAAGATGAGCGCCGCGGAGACGTGACGATCATCAGACATTGCTCGGCCCCCGTTCCAGAACCTCGACCATATCGCCGACCCGGATCTCGCCCCTGTCGATCGGGATGATGTTCTGGCCGAACATGATGCCCCCATCGCGTCCGCGATGAAACGAGCCCAGCGTCCTGAGCGGCTCGTTGTCGGCTGTCTTCTCACCCGTTACCGGATCGCGCGTCGTCAGCACGCAGCGCGAGCACGGCTTGACGACGCGAAAGCGCACCGCCCCGATCCGCACGAGCCGCCAGCAATCCTCGTCCCACGGAGCGCTTCCTGAGATCACGAGGTTCGGCCGGAAACGGTCCATCACAAGACCGTCTGACACATCCATGCGACGCTCCGCGATTCGCCCGTTGAGATCGTCGAGCGACGCCTCGGTCGTCAGCAGGAGCGGAAATCCGTCGGCAAAGCTCACCACGTCGTCCGGCCCGCCATAACTCCGGTCGACACAGCGCGCCGTCGGATCGGACAGATATGCGAGACGCACGGGCTGTCTGATGGACCGCGACAGCCAGTCGTTGACCATCACGTCCGCAATGCGCGCCGGCACCTCGTCGCCCCAGACCGAAACCATGGCCCGCTGCGCCTGTTCCCCTGGCGTTGCGACATCGACAGACCCGTGCCCGGCCAGCGTCAGCTGGAGACCATCGTCGGTGACCATCGTCCGGATCGCGAGCAGCGCAGGCACCTCCCGCGCCGTGATGAAATTGCCCTGCTCGTCGACGAGCATGTATCTCCGGTCACCCGCAAGACCTTGCCGCTCGACCTGCGCGGCCCCGGGCGTCTCGCCCCGCATCGATTTCACCGGATAGCGATGGATGCTCTTGAGCTTCATACACCCGATCCTCCGAGGACGATCCGCTTCCTCTCCTGCCAGACTGCGGGATACGGAAATTCAACCGGAAATCTTCGAAAAATCCGCCACCGTCTGGGTCGCTGATCGAATGCCGGCCAGCAGCTTGAGCCGGTTGGCGCGGATCGCCTTGTCCTCGACGTTCACGGTCACCTTCTCGAAGAAGGCGTCCACCGGCTTTCTGAGCTCCGCAAGCGCGTTCATCGCCCCCTTGAAGCTTTCGACGTTGATCGCCGCGACCGCATCCTGCCGCACGCTTTCGAGCGCGGCGGCGAGCGCCAGCTCCTCCTTCTCCGCGAGGAGTTTCAGATCGTATTCGCCCGCGTAGCTAGCCTTGTCCTTCTTCTCCTCGATCGAGAGGATGTTGGACGCACGCTTGACGCCCGCGAGCAGGTTCGCCCCGTCGTCGGTCGCTAGGAACTCTCCGAGCGCATCGACGCGCTTCACGATGAGAGCGATGTCGTCCTGCCGCCCGAGCGCGAGAACCGCGTCGATGAGATCGTGCCGCGCGCCCTTGTCGCGCAGGTAGACCTTGAGGCGCTCGAAGAAGAAACCCAGAAGCCCCTCGCGAACTTCCTCCGCCGTGCTGCCACTTCCCGCGGATGCGAGCAGCGTGATGGCGATGTCGATCTTCCTGGTCAGTGACACCCGGAAGTCGTTCTCGATGAGAATGCGGATCACACCCAGCGCCGCACGCCTGAGCTGATACGGATCGCCCGATCCTGTCGGCTTTTCTCCGATCACCCAGAACCCGACCAGCGTATCGATCTTGTCCGCGAGCGCCACCGCACATGCGACCGCGTCGCCCTGCGCCTCGAGCGGCACGACGTCGGACGGCCCTTTCGGCTTGTAATGCAGCTCTATGGCGCGCGCGATTTCCGGCTTGATCTTGCCGGCCTCCGCATAATACCGCCCCATCAGCCCTTGTAGTTCCGGAAATTCCCCGACCATGCCTGAGACGAGATCCGCCTTGGCGAGCTGTGCCGCGCGACGTGCGTCGTCCGGTTCGGCGTCGACTGCACCAGCGATCACGTAGGCCAGTTCCGCGATCCGCTCGACGCGCTCTGCCTGCGTCCCGAGCTTTTCATGAAACGTGATCCCGGCCAGCGCCGACGCCATCTCGTCGAGCGGCTTCCTGAGATCCTGATCCCAGAAGAATTTCGCATCCGACAACCGCGCCCGGATGACCTTCTCGTTCCCCTCGACGATATGCTTGCCACCGTCCGGCGCGATCAGGTTGGAAACCAGGAGGAACTTGTTGGCGAGCTTCTTCGTCTTCGGGTCACGCAGCGAAAAGCACTTCTGATGCGCCTTCATCGACGTCGTCAGGCATTCACCCGGCACCGACAGGAACGCCTTGTCGAACGTGCCCATCAGAACGGTCGGCCATTCCGTGAGACCGGCATTCTCGGACAGCAGCGCCTCGTCGTCCACCAGTTCCAGCTTCTCTTTGGCAGCGATGGCGCGCGCCTGTTCGGCGATCCACTGCGCCCGCTCCGACGCCGGCAGCAGCACCTTGTGCTCTTTCAGCTTCCGCCCGTAGTCCTCGAAATCCCTGACTTCGAACGGCGCATTGCCGTGAAACCTGTGCCCGCGAGTGATGTTGCCCGACGTGATGCCGGCCACCTCGAACGGAACCACCTTCCCTCCGAGAATGCAGACGATGGATTGCAGCGGCCTCACCCACTGGAAATCGCCAGAGCCCCACCTCTGTGACTTCGGCCACGGAAACTTCGACATGACAGCGGGTATTACCTCGGCCACGATCTCGGCGGCCGCCCGACCCGCCTTTTCGATCCGGACGACATAGAAGTCGCCCTTCTTGGGATCACTGGCGATCTGTGCGTCTTCGATACGGGCCAGCCCC